>JAIXUZ010000055.1 GCA_027483285.1 Bacteroidota bacterium | reverse complement strand
TTGCCGTTCCATTTATACACCTCGGGTGTTCCGCCAACTACGCCATAGGTTATGGTAACGGTGGTAAGCGGGGTTGTTCCAGTGTTTTTGATAATCACCTCGGGTTTGGCACAAATTGGGTTTGCCCTGCGGTAAATATCTGTTTTGCTTGGGCTAACAATATCTTCTAAAGCGGCATCAAGTGTAAAGTTTGGTGCATTGTAGTTTACCAGTTGCGTTTCTATAGCAAAGTAGGGTACAGAGCCTTGCCCGTCCCAGGTATAGGGTTCAATATTGTAATCAAGGGTAGAGGTTTGGCCTGCCGTTACCCATGGTGTAAGTTCAACATCGTACGTCCATACTTCGGCACCCGGGCACCAGTTTGTGCGATTATATACCCATGTGCCACCTTGAGGGTATACAGGGTTTTTAGCGCAATTATCTCTCCACACCACTTTGCTGTAACGCTGGGTTCCATCAACAAAAATGCTGTGTGCCTTAGGGCAAAACTCAGCACAGTTTTCAGTGCCACCAAAGCCATGGCCGGTAACACGCATTTTTAATCGGGTATTTACAGAGTTACCATCTACAGCTACTTGTTTAGGGCTTAAGAAGTTTTCAATAGATGTTTGCAGCCCATATCCCGGATTGCCGTTCCATAGGTTGGTAACTTTATAAGGCTCGCGTGGAGGTGTTCCTTCTATAAATAAAATCTTAAGGTCTAAAAGCTCTTGCCAGTTACCTGCTGATATTCTTACGCTGTCATGCAATAAAGGTTTATAGTCTGATATATCAAACACCCAGGTAAAGCCCTGCCCCAAATCTAGGTTAATACCGTAAGGGGTAATATAACGGGCCAGCTCAAAACGTTCCTGCACTTCAAACACATTCCAGGCGGTATCAATAGATATTATATTCTGATTGTTATCAAACGTAGTGTCTATAGATGCAACAGTAGAATCGTTTACGCCGGTGCCTTTGTATAGGTAGGTATAGGTAAGGTAATCCCACTCGCCACACGCAGGGCTTTGCGCCGGGTTGCATTTTAGCTTATACATCATTAATACCTTATAAGTAGATAAACTAGCCGGAGGGAAAAGCACAGTAGTGTCCTGGGCTGAACCATAGGTCATTACCTGCACTACGGTAGTATCGCCGGGGCCGGCTTTTAATGTAAAATTTGCAACTATGGCAAACGCAATTAATAACACTGTATTTAACTTTTTCATGTCTTTATTTGAAGAGTATAAATATAATTTAACAAAGCTCAGTAATTATTTGGAATGAGTCTAAAAAAGAAGTTTCTTTGCTCTATTATTTATAATTAGTCTAATTAAGCGTTTGTATGTCCATTTTAAGGAAGTTAATCGTAGTTCTGTTTTTATTCGCATCATTTAAAGCATTTTCGCAGGTTCCCGTTATTAAAGATACCATTAAACTTAAGGAAGTATCTATTGGCGATGCCCAAGGGGCTTTTAAAGGTATAAAGCGTTTAGATGATGTAGAAGGCGTATACCTTTATGCAGGTAAAAAGACAGAATTGGTTGATATGCAGCGCATTGATGCCAATGTTGCCGTTAACAACACCAGGCAATCGTTTGCTAAAGTGCCTGGCCTTATGATATGGGAAAACGACGGAACAGGTATACAGGTGGGTATTGCCACCCGTGGCCTTAGCCCTAACCGGTCGTGGGAATTTAACAACAGGCAAAACGGTTATGATATAGCCGCCGACCCTTTTGGGTATCCTGAAGCTTACTATACCCCCGCTTTTGAAGCCTTGGAAGGGGTAGAGTTTGTACGCGGAGCAGCATCGCTGCAATTTGGCCCACAGTTTGGCGGGTTGGTAAACTATCGGTTTAAAAAGCCAAACCCTACTCAGCCTGTTAGTATTGAAAGCTACCAAACAGCTGGGAGCTACGGAGTTTTTAACTCATACACTGGTATATCGGGTACTAAAGGTAAATGGGGCTATATGGGCTTTTTTAACCATCGGAATGCTGATGGCTGGCGCAAAAACTCGCGCTATAACTACAATTCAGGTTATGGCGCTGTTTACTATCAGATAAACGAAAAAATGAAACTTAAAGGGGAGTTTACCCAAATGGGTTTCCTTTCTCAACAAGCCGGTGGGTTAAACGATTCGTTATTTGCTATTGATGCCCGTGCATCGTATCGCACACGCAACTGGCTGCATATTACATGGAGCATGCCCGCAATTGATTTTGATTATGCTATAAATGAAAATTTAAGCCTGAATGTAAAAGCGTTTGCAATATTTGGAGACCGGAAGAGTGTTGGTTTTACAGGAAACATTGGAAAAGCCAATGGCGACCTGAATGTTGACAATATGGGTGCCCGCCAGGTTGATGCCGACGAGTATAGCAATTTTGGCACCGAAGCGCGCTTTATGTACAACTATAAATTGCTTGGGCAAAACCATAACCTTGCAGCTGGCTTGCGCTACTACAACGGTAATACCGGGCGTGTTAGGTATATAGGCACTAATGGCAACGATGCTGATTTTACTAATGCCTTTGCCGACTCTTTACAGCGCGATTTTACTTTTACCACACAAAACATTGCTGCCTTTGCTGAAAATGTGTTCCGTATTGGTAGTAAACTAACTGTAAGCCCCGGTATACGTTTTGAATACCTTGCCAATGCTGTTGATGAGCAAAGGCCATTTATATATAATACATCTACCGCGCGTACATTCCCATTATTTGGTGTGGGCCTTGGTTTAGCAACGGGTAAAAGCACTAAGCTGTATGGCAACTTTGCGCAGGCATACCGCCCTGTATTGTATGGTGATATTACCCCGGCAGCAACATCAGATGTTATTGACCCTAACCTGAAAGATGCCAAGGGCTACACTGCCGATTTGGGCTGGCGCGGTTTTATTAAAAACTGGCTTAACTTTGATGTAAGTACATTTTACCTGCAATACAATAACCGTGCAGGGCGTATTACTATTGCTAATGGCAGTAGCAGCTATCAGTTTGTTACTAACCTTAATAGCAGCCGCACATTTGGCACTGAATTTTATGTAGAGCTTAACCTGCTGAAACTAATAAGGCCTGCTAAGCTTGCCGGCTTATCTGTTTATGCATCAGGTACCATACAAAATGCTGAATATACCGAAGGGTTGATAAACGGAGGTACTAATACTGAGGTTGAAATGAAAGGCAAAAAAGTAGAGTATGCGCCGTCAAAAATAATCCGTGGCGGTATTAACTACTCTTATAAATCCTTCTCAACTTCATTCCAAATAGCGTATACAGATAAGGTTTTTGCTGATGCCAATAATACAGAAAGCAGCAAAACAGGTAACGCAGGTGTTGTACCCGCCTACACCGTTGCCGATTGGAGCATAGGCACTGTTGTTAAAGGGCACTATGTTTTTAAAGGGGGCGTTAATAACATATTTAACCAGCGCTATTATACCCGCAGGGCAGGCGGTTATCCGGGCCCCGGTATTTTACCCGGCGATGGCCGCAGTTTCTTTGTAACTGTGGGAGTTAAATTTTAAAAGGTTTAGTTGTTTAATAAAAAAAAATCCCCCGGCTTTTGTCGGGGGATTTTTTTGTGCGTTAACTTATTTAATAACCAGTTTACCTGCCCCTGCATAACCTGTATTGGGAAGGTAGTATTTAAAGAAATACATGCCTGCTGTTAGCGGGCTTACATCAACCTGTGTAGTGCTGTTTACAAGCTGTTGGCTGGTAATAACCCTGCCCGTTGCATCATACAATTCAAACTGGGCTTTGCTTACCATATCTGGTAAAATTATGCTTAAAACATCTGTTGCTGGGTTGGGGAACACCTTAACAATGCCTCCGTTGGTAAGCTCTGTAATCCCGGTTTCAGAATCTATCACAATAACCTGCTGTGTGGTTTGCGATGTACAGTTGTAGTTTGTAATAGTTAGTGTTACAGTGTAGGTGCCGGGAGTGATATACAAATGCACCGGGTTTTGTTGTGTGCTGGTTTCGCCATCGCCAAAGTTCCAAAGCCAGCCTGTAGCAGGTGGGGTAGAGTTATCGGTAAATTCGGCATAGCCAAAGCCATCAATATCTATCGTATCACCACTAATGCTAAATGCAGCATTTAAGCCAAGTGCATTACAATCATACAATACATCCACAATACAATATGCGGTGTCAGAACATAATCCGTTTGATGCAATCATAAACACAGGGCGCAGGCCAATATCGTTGTAGGTATGGCTTGTGTTTTGGTTATTGTCTATAGGTGAATTATCGCCAAAGTTCCAAATCCATGTTTGCGGATTTGGGGTAGTACCATCTGTAAAGCTAGCCGATTGCCCTTG
>JAIXUZ010000364.1 GCA_027483285.1 Bacteroidota bacterium | reverse complement strand
GCCTCGCTATTGGGCAGTAGGTAACTATGCAATACACTGTCGCGCTGTATTTTGTTATTAACATCAGTAAACAAAAATTCCAAAATAGGATCATTTTCTGCCGCAAGGCGCGATGCCATTAATTCGCGGTTAAGCCCCTCTTTTTGTATTGTATTAGACGATATAATATAAGTAGAAAATAAGCCAAAAAGCAATACCAGAAACAAGGCCGAAGTAAATGTATACCTGATTCGGTGCTGTAACTTATTGCCAATTATAATACCCGATATTAGGAAAATGAAGAGGGCGTATATAAGGCTATCAAAACTATACGACACAAAAAACAGCATGTAAATACCTGCGGCTAATGCAAATGCACCTAAGCCGAACTTTAGTTTGTTGCTATAGTAAATAACAACCCCAATAAGCTTATCGGTAAAAATGAACAATCCTAATAGTATAATACCGAAAACAAAAAAGGCAACATAGCTATAGGCAGTAAGACTAAATAAATTATTTATATTAAATGATATATTAGAATTGATTACCAACCCTTTAAGAATGCCAAAAGTAAATGGCGCTATTAAAAATATTGCCAAAAACAACAATACCGAAATTGCAAATCGTAACCAATTCGGCAAGTGCTCTTTAAACCTTGTTAGCGATATATACCTAGAGAAAAGGTACACCAGATAAAAGACTGTAAGGGTTGTTAAAAGTAAATCGCCGAGTGAGGGTAAGGTTTCTGATTCAGCGTAAAGTAAAGGGCTAAACAACTCCAGGTTGTATAGGTTGTCTGGAAAGCGGGCACTAAAACCTATGTAGCGCAATAACAGCACTAGCGCCATAAGGCCAATAGCATAAAATATTGCAAAAGGATTTTTACGTACCTGCCTGCATGACCGCTCAAAAAACATGAGGACTAATACAATAGCCAAGCAATAAAATGCAATGGAAATATACCTAAGCGTTTGGGCCGGCTTAAACTCATCCGTGTATATTAACTCGTAACTATCGCCTTTAGAAATTTGCCCGGCAGGACTAATACTTTGGGGAGGAAGGCTAATTTCAACTTCATCGGGTATATCAAAACTCTGCTGAAAACTGTTACTCAGGTAATTATTCTGATAGGGAAAGTTGTGCTTTATGAGCCCCAACACCAAAAAGGTGATAGGCCCCCTTTCACGATAGGCACTTTGATACCACCCGCTTTTAAGGTTAACTATCTTATTCTTATAGTCAGAATAGTAAAGATTATCTTCAACTGGAATGGAGTTGTCTGTCCAGTATACTAAAGAGTCGTTCCTAAAGATAAAAAGGCCGCATTGTCGCTTATCGTAAAGGTTGTCAAACTTATCGCCGTACGCATCTACAAATGCTTTATACGTATACGTATCAAAATGAATATCAGCATCTTTCAGAATATCCTGTAGCTGTGTATCCCTATGCTCTATGGCCTTTTTAAACTTGTAGCTTACTGATGATTTATTTTCGGTAAAGAAATCCCACCCATCTATAACCCACGCGGCCAAGAAGAAGAATATGGCCAAAACTAAAAATCCTGCATTTGCTCTTAACCTGGCAATCAAAATAATTTTATTTGTGGGTTTTATACTGCAAATATAAGGCCATAAGCCTAATAAATAAGCAATATAAGCGCTTTTAGGATTAAATCAACATTGGATTGTTGATAGTCTAAATGCAACTAGCATTTTTATAATTCGCTTGGTAGTTGTATATTCGCCGCCTGATTTTAAAAACTTAAAAGAATTATGTCAATACTAGAAAGTATTCGCAACAGGGCAGGCATTTTTGTTGTACTATTTGTAGGCTTTGCATTGTTAGCCTTTATTTTAGGTGGAGCGCTTCAAAATGGCTCGTCGTTTTTTGGCGACAGCCGTAACTTTTTAGCCGAAATGAATGGCCATAAGGTTAAGCAAACCGACTTTCAAATGGAAGTAGATAAAATTGAAAACGCAGTGTTGGCTCAATCGGGCCAGTCTACAATAGAGCAACAAATGCGCGACAATATTATAAACGAAGTATGGAACCGTTACGTTGCTGATTATGTATACAACCCACAATATTCAAAAGTAGGTGTAGACGTAACCAAAAATGAACTTGGCGATATGCTTTGGGGGCGTAATATCAACGCACAGATACTACAGGCTCCGATTTTCCAGGACAGCACCACCCGTATGTTTAACCCTGCATTGGTTCACCAATACGTTGACAACCTAAACGAAGACGACGAGAAAAGCGCATTGGTTTATGACCAATGGGTTAATTTTGAAAACAACCTGATATCAGAACGCAAGCGTACCAAATACCTTACCGTGGTTAGTAAAGGGTTTTATGTAACTACAGCTGAGGCTAAACGTAAATTTGACGCACAAAACAAAAATGCGAATATTAAATATGTGTTTAAACGTTTTGATACTGTAGCTGACAGCACTATTACAGTTACCGAAGATGACATTAAAAAAGCATACGACGACAACAAGTTCCGTTTCCGTTTAAAAAACAACATCCGCAAGGTTGATGTAGTGGCTATAGATATTATCCCTTCTCAAAAAGATATTGAGAATACTAAGAAAACAATAGAGGCATTAGTAACTAAATTTAAAGATGCAGCTAACGATACTGCTTTTGCTACGTCAAACTCTGACAATAAAGGCAACCCATTTACAACCATTATTAAAGGCCAAAACGCAACACCTTACGATTCTGCAGTAAACTCTGCCGTTAAAGGCACTGTTTTAGGCCCATATATGGAGAACAATGTTTACAAGATTATTAAAGTAAGCAGCAAAGGCGACTCTATGCAGGTTAAGGCCCGCCACATTTTGTTTGATAAAAACATACCAACCGAAACTGCTAAGCTAAAAGCTGACAGCGTAAGGAAAGCAATTAAATCAGGTGTTACTACGTTTGCTGAAATGGCTGCCAAATTTGGTACTGACGGAACTGCCCAAAGGGGTGGCGACTTAGGTTTCTTTGGCCGTACTCAAATGGTTAAACCTTTTGCTGATGCTGCTTTTAGTGGTGCTATTGGAGACATTCAAATTGTACAAACTGAATTTGGTGTTCACTTACTGGAGGTTCAACAAAAAGAGTACCCTGTAATAATAGTAAGCATTGAAAAAGAAATTACCCCGGGTAAAGAAACTATTGATGCCGCTTACGTAAAAGCTACTGACTTTGCAGGTAACAACACTACCGCTGATGCTTTTGACGCAGCTGCTAAAAAGTTAAACCTACAAGTTCGCCCAGCTTTTATTAAAGATGGCGACAAAGAAGTATCAGGCCTTACAGGTTCTAAAGAACTGGTAGTATGGGCTAATGACAACGCTGAAAAAGGTAATGTTTCTAAAGCATTCCAAATAGGTGATAAGTATGTTATTGGCTGCTTGAAAGAAATACGCAGCAAAGGCATTACTGATTTTGAAGATGTTAAGAAAGATTGCGAAACCCTAGCTAAACAAGCTAAGAAAGCTGACAAATTTGTAGCTGAACTTAACACTGCACTAAGCGGAAGCACTACTATAGACCAAGTAGCAACTAAAGCTAAAGCAACGGCCGAACCAAGCAGCCTTGCTTACAATGCTGTATTTATTCCGGGTGCTGGCCGCGAACTTGCCCTTATAGGCGCTATTACTACTATGAAACCAGGTGTATTATCTAAACCGATTATTGGCCAAGGTGGTGTATTTGTTGTGGTTGTAGAAACCGTTAACGATTTGCAACCGGCAGCTAACGCTGATATGAAAGTGCTTAAGAAACAATTCCTAAGCGACTACTCTTCTCGTGCATTTTCTGATGCTGTAAACGCATTAGAAAGCGATGCTAACATTGTAGACAAACGCTACCGCTTTTACTAGTAGGTAAATATTATTAGCAAAGCCCCGCCCAAAGCGGGGCTTTTTTATTTATCAGAGATAACAATTTATGCCGCACAACGTTATATCCGCGTATTAATAACGTAACCCAATTTTGCGGCTTCGGGCTTTAGCGCTATATTTGCCGTCATTTCAGCAGATGAACACATCTATTGTAATTATACCAACCTACAATGAAAAGGAGAATATAGAGCCTATAATAAGGGCTGTACTCTCTCAAAAGGTAGCGTTTGATATTTTGATTGTTGACGATTCATCGCCTGATGGAACGGCCGATATTGTGCGCGGCCTGCAAAATGAGTTTAGCGGACGCCTGCACCTGGAAGTACGCCAAGGCAAACAAGGATTAGGTACTGCCTACATTCATGGGTTTAAGTGGGCATTAGCAAAAGAGTATGACTATATTTTTGAGATGGATGCCGATTTCTCTCATAACCCTGCCGACTTAGAACGCTTATTGCTGGCTTGTACTGAACGTGGGGCGCAACTTTCAATAGGCTCTCGATATGTTAAAGACGGCAAAGTTGAAAACTGGCCATTGGAGCGTAGGTTGATGTCATACTTTGCATCGGTATACGTGCGCATTGTATTGGGTATTAGCATACGCGATACCACCGCAGGGTTTGTTTGCTACCATAAATCGGCCTTAGCTAAAATCGACCTTGATAACGTTAAGTTTTTGGGCTACGCTTTTCAGATAGAAATGAAATACCGCGCCATTAAAAAGCTTGTCCCTATTATAGAAGTACCCATTACCTTTAAAGACAGGGTACTTGGACACTCGAAAATGAGTGTAAAGATTTTTCAGGAAGCCTTTTGGGGTGTTATTAAAATGCGGTGGATTAAGTAATTACTACTACTATAAACACACTGCCTAATCATTTTCTATTTCTGCATTTCAAATTGGTCGAACACAAGACCGCTTTGTACATCGTAGGCTTTGGCTGTTAGCTTTTTGCCGGAAATTTCGAATTGCATAAAGTGGCCCTTATGGTACTGCTTTGCCGCTAAGTTGCAACCATCGGGTGTAAAATTAGGCTGTAAAATACCGCCGGCTCCGGCTGTAATAGAAATAAAACCATTGGGGAGGTCAGGATAATTTTGTGTATTGTTACGGAATTGTTCTAATACATTACCGTTAGCATCGAAAGGGTGCAAACGTTCGTAAGTATGGGCGTG
>JAIXUZ010000023.1 GCA_027483285.1 Bacteroidota bacterium | reverse complement strand
TGCCAACCACCGCATTGGCATATCAGTACCATCAGTCGCCACAAAAGATTTGTTGGATGTAGAGAAAGCGCACTTGCTTGAATACCTGCGCAAAGAGCTGAACAATTTTGTATTAGACCTTGACATTACGGTAAATGTAAGCGATGCAGGTGTTACACGCCCCTACACCCAGGGCCAGAAATTCCAATACCTGGTGCAACGCAACCCGGTGCTTGAAAAGCTTAAGCAAAAGCTTGATTTGGAGATTGATTTTTAATCAATGAACAATTAACAGATAAAGAGATAAAGAATATCCGTTTTCTTTATCATTTTCTAATAACTAACCCCTCGCCCCTTCGCCCCTAACAACTATCTTTGCGCATTATGACATTGATTGAAGAGCTCCGCCAGCGCGGAATGATACATGATACGATACCGGGAACCGAAGAACTGCTGGAGAATGGCAGCACGGGTGCCTACATTGGTTTTGACCCTACGGCTGCATCGCTGCACATAGGCAGCCTGGTGCAAATAATGCTGCTTATGCACCTGCAAAAGCGCGGCCACAAAGCGTATGCTTTGGTAGGCGGTGCTACGGGCATGATTGGCGACCCATCAGGAAAATCGGAAGAGCGTAAGTTTTTATCTGTTGAAGATATACAGGTAAACGTTGATGGTATTAAAAACCAACTGGCCAAGTTTTTAGATTTTGAGGGCGACAACGCTGCCGAGATTGTAAACAACGCCGACTGGTTTGGTAAAATGGGCTTTTTAGAGTTTCTGCGCGATGCCGGCAAGCTGCTGACGGTAAACTATATGATGGCTAAAGATAGCGTGCAAAAACGTTTAGAAACAGGCATATCGTTTACAGAGTTTAGCTACCAGCTGGTGCAGGGCTACGACTTTTACTATTTATACCACAACAAGGGCGTAAAAATACAAGCCGGCGGCAGCGACCAGTGGGGCAATATTGTTACGGGCACTGAGTTTATCCGCCGCAAGGTGGGTGGCGAAGCCTATGCCTTTACCTGCCCACTTATTACCAAGGCCGATGGCTCTAAATTTGGCAAGAGCGAGCAAGGCAATGTGTGGTTGGATGCTAACTTAACATCGCCGTACCATTTTTACCAGTTTTGGTTGAACGTAGCTGATGCTGATGCTATACGCTACATCAAGATATTCACCTTTATTCCGCTGGAAGAAATTGCCGAACTGGAGCGCCAGCATTTAGAAGCGCCCCACCTGCGCATATTACAAAAGCGCTTAGCCGAAGACATTACGGTGCGCGTACACAGCAGGGAAGATTATAACCAGGCTGTAGAAGCATCGGAAATACTGTTTGGCAAAGGCACTACCGAAAGCCTGGCCGCATTGCCCGAGAATGTATTTACATCAGTATTTGAAGGTGTACCCCAATTTACCGTTGCCAAAGCCGATTTAGAAGCGGGTATTAACGTGCTTGATTTATTAGCCGTAAACACCACCATATTCCCCAGCAAGGGCGAGGCCCGTAAAATGCTTACAGGCGGCGGTGTTGGCATTAATAAAATAAAGCTGGAAGATGCCGAGGCAGCCATAAACGCTACCCAACTACTAAACGACCGTTACCTGCTGGTACAAAAAGGAAAGAAGAACTACTTTTTAATAATCAGCGAATAGCTGATTATTAATGCAAAATTCAGAATGCAAAATGCATAATTAAAGCCTCAAAAAATTGGGGCTTTTTTGTTTATATTTGATTATGAGAACGCTGCTTTGCAATACAATGCTTTTTTTAACAAGTATTTTACAAGCGCAAACAGAGCAAACTATAAGAGATATAGACAAACTTGTTGTGTATAGGCACTTAGATTACGTTTGCCCGGGAGACTCTTGTTGGCGGGGAGATACATTACATTTTTGGGGAAGGAATATTTATACTGTTAAAGGTGATACAGGCTACAAAATTACTCTGGGAAAAGAAAAAGCACAATGGCTGGCAAAACAATTATCTAAACCAAATTATTTTGATAATTCTGGCGAAGTGGGAACTCCGCTCTATGACTATTCTATATTCTTTTATGATAAAAACAACAAACTTGTAACCTGTGAATTATTTGGTTTTGATGAAGCTAAAGGATCAAATGGAAGTGATGTGAAGCTTGCAAGAGGAATGTTAAAAAACAAAGTATTTAATAATGTTTTACGCTTTTTTAAAGAAAATAAGATAACCCACCAAAAAACCATACATGTTTGTATGCGATGTCGTACATAAAAAAAGCCCCGCTCCTTAACAGGACAGGGCTTTATATTATATAAGCTAACAGCTAATTATGCTATTTCTACAACAGTAAAATCGTAGCTCTCCATAATTTGGTTGGCTAACAGTTTGCGGCAGGCCTCATCAACTTTGGCGCTGGCTGCTTCGGCACTATCAGCAGTAATATCCATATGGATGTGTTTGCCAATGCGTACGTTTTCAATCTCGGGCAGGCCAAGGTTAGACATGCTAGAAGTAACGGCTTTGCCTTGAGGGTCTAGCAATTCCTTTAGCGGCATAATGTTGATGTGGGCTTTAAACTTCATTGTTATTGCGGGTAAGTATGTTGTTTATTATAGATGTTAGGATGTACAAAATTATAACAATAGGGAACGCTGCCAACTGAAAAATGGCTAAAAGTGTAATAGCCATGGCTAAAAAGATGAAGCGTACCTCATTCCCTTTCCACGTAAAGGCTTTAAACTTCATGGCAAACAAGGGGATTGGTGCTACAAGCAACACGGCAAACACAAACACTAAACCTGCTAATAATGCAGGGTGGAAACAGTTGGCCAAGCCATACGAGTTGTGCTGGATAACATAATACACTGTTGCCAAAAACAATCCATTAGCAGGCGTTGGCAAGCCAATAAACGAATGGCTTTGGCGGGTATCAATATTAAACTTAGCCAGGCGGAATGCTGATAGGATAGGCACTAACAATGCGG
Source organism: Bacteroidota bacterium (assembly GCA_027483285.1). Taxonomy (GTDB): domain Bacteria; phylum Bacteroidota; class Bacteroidia; order CAMBQF01; family CAMBQF01; genus CAMBQF01. Next base: position 2,389 of record JAIXUZ010000023.1, on the reverse strand, counting down.
GTAGTAAACATACAATGCCAACCAAGGCACCAGAACGAATTTTATCTGTATAAGCTATAGAATCTGTAGGAATACCGGATACCATACCGCCTTTTAAAAATTCAAAAACACTAAAAAAATAATTATGTTGGTAACAAGCTAACGACTCGCCAATGGCGACAAACATTAATAAACCGGGCAATACACCAAAGGTTACTACATCAGCCAGGGAATCTAATTGCTTACCCAAGGGTGAGTCCACCTTTAGCAGGCGGGCCACAAACCCATCAACAAAGTCGAAAAAGGCAGCGGCAAACATCAGGTAAATGGGGATATCGTTATTAGGCAACCCCGAAAGCGAGTTATACCCATAGGCAATGGTAAGGATACCCAAAAAACCGCAAAGCAGGTTTAGCGAGGTTACAATATTGGGTATCTGTTTCTTTATCATGTTGGGTGCAAATGTACTATTTAACTACTGCAATTTGGCTTTCAGCCCTCAAAATTTACCTTTTGTAGATACTAAAGCCATACTAACAACGTTATGTAAGAAAACAATGGATTTAGTAAGTAATCGGGGCAACTTTTTAGCTATTTTTATAGTTAAAATGCCCGGTTTCCTTTTTTAGATACCACCAACCAACCACCAAATGAAGTTTTTTACACGGATTATTCTTTTTGCGGGACTTACACTAACGGCTACAGCCTACGGCCAGGCGCCCAAGTACAGTAACGAGTTTTTATCGATAGGCGTTGGCGCACGTGCCCTGGGCATGTCAAATTCCTGCGTTGCCGGTGTTAACGATGTTACAGCCGGTTACTGGAACCCGGCAGGCCTGAGCCAAATGACAGGTAAAGTGCAGGTGGGCCTTATGCACGCCGAATATTTTGCCGGCATAGCCAAGTACGATTACGGCTCTATTGCCGCCCGTATAGACTCTAACAGCGTAGCCGGTATTTCGGTTATCCGCTTTGGGGTTGATGATATACCCAACACTACCGAACTTATTGATAATAACGGCAATGTAAACTACGACAACGTACAATCATTCTCTGCCGCTGATTATGCTTTTATACTTAGCTACGCACGTCAAAACAAAAAAATAAAAGGCCTGCGCTACGGTGCCAACGCCAAAATTATAAACCGCAAGGTGGGCAAGTTTGCCAATGCCTGGGGTTTTGGTATTGATATTGGTGCCCAATACAACGTTAAAAACTGGCATTTTGGGGCGTCGTACCGCGATGCTACCACCACCTTTAACGCATGGCGTTTTAACATTCCTGACGAGATGCGTGACGTATTTGCATCAACCGGAAATACTATACCAAGCAACTCTGTAGAGAAAACCCTTCCCCGCCTTATACTGGCAGCAGGCTACAAATGGAACATCAAAAAATTCTCGGTGTACACCGAGGCTAACTTTAACATTACTACAGACGGCAGGCGCAACGTAGCCATAAAAAGCGACCCATTTAGCATTGACCCAACTGTTGGGTTAGAGCTGGGCTATGGCAACTTCATATTTTTACGCGCCGGTGTAGGCAACATTCAAAAATATACTGATGACAACGGTAAGCAGGTAACATCTGTACAACCAAACATGGGCTTAGGCATTAAGCTTCGTAGCATTTGCATTGACTATGCGCTAACCGACATTGGCAACGCATCGGTTGCACCCTACTCAAACGTATTCTCGCTTCGTTTTGATATTAACGCTAAAGGCGGAAGTAAGAAATAGAGCAAAAAAATATAAAAGGGCATTAACCACCAGCCTATGAAAAAGTTGTACCAATTGATTTTTTTACTGCTACTTACCCTTGGCGCCGCAGCCCAACCCTACGGCAACGAGTGGATAAACTATAGCCAGCAGTACTATAAATTCCCCATTACCAAGGCGGGTGTTTACCGTATAGACAGCACCGCGCTGGCTACCGCCGGTATTAATACTGTGGGCCTTAACCCGCAAAACTTTCAAATATTTGGCCGCAGCCAACAGCTTAACGTTTATGTACAAGGCGAGGGTGACGGCACTTTTAACAACGGCGACTATATTGAGTTTTATGCCGAAGGTAACGATGGCTGGCTAGACTCTTTGATATATGCGCCCGGCCAAAAGCAGGCAAACCCTTACTGGAGCTTATTTACTGATACGGCTTACTATTACCTTAGCTGGAATACCGCAGGCGCCAACCAACGCCTGAACACCGTGCAGTGGCAAAACAACAACGGCCTGCCTGTTACTACGTTTTTTATACGCGAATACGTTGACATACGCGACAACCCACCGGCGCTAAGCAGCCGCAGGTACCGCTTTGGCGAACTGGATGCTATAAACGGCACCAATTGTGAATATATTACCGGCGAATGTTGGGGAGGGGCGCGTATTACAGCCAACAACGGTGTAGTATC
>JAIXUZ010000097.1 GCA_027483285.1 Bacteroidota bacterium | reverse complement strand
GGCCAGGCCATAATCATAAGGCCATAAATAAGCCATAGGATAACACCTGCCGCCATTAGCAAAAACATACCTAACGATATATCTTTAGTTGATTTGGTTTGCACAACGCGCAATACCTGCGGCACAAACGATACCGTAGTTAAAAATGCAGCCGTGTGGCCTAATACTTCGCTTAGTTGTATATTCATCGGGTAAAAAGGGCGGCTGCCCATTCGTTATTACTAATATGTTTTATGTAGGTAAAGCCATGCGGGGCTGCCGCTTCGGCAATATCGGCTAAGTCGTGCGTAAAAAAACCGCTGAATAAAATAGGTGTGCCAGGCTTGCTGATTTTAGCCAGGTTACCCAGGTTTTGAATGATGATATTCTTGTTGATGTTTGCCAGTATAATATCGTATTCAGTGCCTGCAAAACTAGCTAATGGCTTAGGAGAAAGGTCGAACTTTTCCATCCCATTTTTGCGGAAGTTCTCTTCTGAATTTTCAATAGACCATTCATCAATATCAATAGCCGTAATGCTTTTAGCGCCCAACTTATCGGCAACAATAGACAGTACACCCGTACCGCAACCATAGTCAAAAACCGTTTTGCCGGTAAAGTCTAAATCGCGCATTAAGCGGATAACTGATACTGTAGTGGGGTGGTGCCCAGTACCAAACGACATTTTAGGGTCGATAAGGATATCAAGCTCCACATTATCAGGCTTTGCATGGAACGATGCACGCAGGCAACAAAAATCATCAATCATTACCGGCTCGTAGTTCTTCTCCCACTCCTCGTTCCAGTTCTGCTGTTCTATTACCGTTACTTTATAGGCGGGTTTGTTATGCGGAAACAGGGCGTGCAACATTGTTTCCAAACGTTGCGCATCAAACTCTTCTTCCTGCACATACGCTTTCAGGCCTTCATCACTTTCAGTAAAGCTTTCAAAGCCAAGTTCAGCCAGTTCGGCAGTAACAATATCGCGCACTACACTATCGGTAGTGGTTAGCTCAACCTCAACGTAATTCATTACAAATTTTTAAAAAGTCTTCGGCAACCAATGCGGCACCGCCTATTAGTCCACCATCAATATCTTCTTTGGCAAACAAGCCGGCAGCATTTTGTGCGTTGCAGCTTCCACCATATAGTATGGTAGTATTATCGGCCAGTTCCTGCCCAAATTTTGTAGCTATCTGGTTACGGATAAATGCATGCATTTCCTGCGCCTGCTCTGGGCTTGCTGTTAAACCTGTACCTATGGCCCAAACAGGCTCGTAAGCAATAACGGTTTTGGCAGCATGCTCAGCAGTAAAATTAAACAGCACGTATTCCAGTTGTTGCGCTACTACATCAAAATGGCGTTCTTCAGTACGCTCCATATGGTTCTCGCCAATACAAAATATGGGTGTTAAATTATGGTCGTAGCAACGTTGTAGTTTGGCCTCTAATACATCAGGCGTTTCGGCATATAGCTGGCGGCGTTCAGAGTGGCCCACAATGCAGTACTTTGCCCCTACCGACTCTATTATACCTGCTGATACCTCACCCGTGTATGCACCATTATTGCGGCTGCAACAGTTTTGGGCAGCAACCTCTGCCAGGCCGCTGGTTTCGTTAACCAAACGCTCAAGGTATACAAAAGGGGGTGCAATAACCACCTTGCAACTTGCTGGGTTTTGCCTAAGGCCAAAAGTTATAGCCTGCATAAGCTCTATAGCCTGCGGCAGGGTTTTATTCATTTTCCAGTTGGCGGCAACTATTTTTGCTCTCATAATCTATCTTAAAATATAGCTTTCCAAACGCGCTACCGTATTAGCCCACACATAGTTTTTAGTAATAAACGTATGGGCATTGGTTGCCATTTGCAAGGCGAAATTTTCATTATTCAATAAGTTGGCAATGGCAGCGGCAAAATCTTCAGGCGTATCTGCCACTAAAATTTCAGTACCGTTTTCAGCGCCAATAGCGTTGTTAGCCATGCTTGTTACCACACAAGGTACGCTAACAGCCATAGCCTCTAATATTTTATTTTGCATGCCCACACTAATTAGCATTGGGGCGGCAAATATACGTGCGGATGCATAACAAGCCCATTTATCATCAATCCAACCGCTAACTTCTACATGGTTGTTTTGCAGGGCAAGCACCCGCTTATGGGGCTCAGCACCCGCAATCAGCACCTTTATATTAGGGAATTGCTTTGTTAATAGTGGCACTACTTTTTGGGCTAAAAACACTGCACTTTCTACATTTGACGTATAGCCCATATTGCCAAAAAACAATACATCATAATGCTTATCAGGCTTGGCAGTATGCTGGTAATCAAAGTCGATACCGTTGGGTATTACCTCTATGCTTTTCGTGTCTTTTACAGGTAGCAAATCCCTGTCTTGCCCACTTATAATGGTGTGTTTTTGAAAGTATGGGTATACATCGCGTTCATACTTCAATACCCGCTCGTTTTCAGCACCAAAAATCATTTTCTCGGGGCCGGATGATACTTGTTTGCGACGCAACATATCTGCCGAAAACACATCCATATAGTCCAGTAACTTATTAGTGTGGCTATACCCTTTTACATATTCTGCCATGCGCAACAGCTGGCAAACAATAGCATCGGGCTTAATAATATCTAAATCAGCATGAATCGAACTTTTAATCGCACTACTATAAAAATACCCTACCTGAAAAGGAAGCCCTGAGAAAAAAGCCCTTACCATACCTAACCCAATACCGGGCTTAGTTATAGGATAGATTTTAATATCGGTACAAAATGTTTTTAAATGGGCTATATGATCTGCAGAAACCTCAGCATCGCTAAGGCAAATAAGGTAAACGCTGTGGTTTTTAGCTAAATGCTTAAGCTGATGATAAGCACGCACTTTATCGCCTTTGTCTAAAGGGTAAGGAAACCGGGAAGCCAAAAAGGCGATTTTCATTGCGTTTACTTTGGCTCAAAAGTATAAAAAAAACGTGCCGTATGGGGCAAAGCCAGCACACGGCACGAAAAAACCTAATTATGAAAAAATTACTACTTATAAAGAACTTAGCATACAACAACCAATGTTACAACATTGTTTATGAAAATACCTTGAAAAATAGCGTATGTTTTTAGGTATTGTAATCTCACCAAATTCCTATATTTGTAGCATAGGCCCCATATACATGCTTAAACGATTATATACCTGTTTGTTATTTATTTGCTTAGCCGCTTCTGCTGTATCTGCGCAAGAGTGTGGCTTTGTATACGTAACCCCCAATGGTGCAAATAGCGGTTCTGCGGGCACCAAAGCTACTCCTGCAAACCTTGCCTATGGACTTAGTTTGCTAAATGGCACTAACAATATTATGCGCATTGCGCAGGGTACGTATGATATATCTAATGCAATTACCATACCCTCAAACATTACCTTAGAAGGTGGTTATAACGCTTCAACTTGGGTAAAAAGCAATTCTACCCCAACTATTATACACCGTACATCGGCCAACATATTAAGTTCGCCCAACAGGTTAGTGGGGCTTTCTGCAATTAACAGCACCAACTTCAACCTGCTAGACCTTACTATTATTGTTGACGATGCCGTTGGCAATGGAGTAACTACGTATGGCATTTATGTAAGCAACTGCTCTAACTACGTTATATCGCGTTGTATTATTGATTGTGGGAAAGGTTCAGCTGGTGTAAACGGCTTGCCCGGGGCAGGTGGCACAGCCGGGGGCAATGGCGGTAATGGCGAATCGGGCGAAGATGAAGGCAATTGTTGCCGTATGCCAGGGCCGGGGGGGTCGGGCTCTTTTGTGGGTAGCAATGCTGGTGGCAATGGCGGCATGGGTGCTAACCGCGGTGCTTTTGATGTTGATGAACAAAACGTTTTAGGGCAAACCCTATACTACGCCTGCTGCGATTATTCTAACGATGGCCCTCCGGGGCAATCGGGTGCAGGGCAGGGCGGCGGACAAGGCGGTAGCGGTGGCCAAAAGCTATGCAACCTAACCTACGCGCAAACCAATTGCTTAGCCGATTTACCTAACCAGGGTGGCACAGGTGCTAATGGTGCCGATGGCCTTACCGGCCTTGTTGGCTTGCAAGGTGTGGCACAGCATATTGGTGGCTATTATGTACCAGGTACAGGTGCTACCGGGCAAGCAGGACTAACCAACGGTGCTGGTGGCGGCGGTGGTGGTGGTGGCGGTGCCAAAGGTTGCGAGCCTGCGGTACTAAACCCATTAAATGGCGATACTGTTTACTACACATCGGGTAGCGGTGGAGGTGGAGGCGGTGGCGGCGAAGGCGGCCAACTAGCACAGGGTGGAAGCGGTGGCAGCGGCGGTGGTGGCTCTTTTGGCATATACATAACCGGCAACGGCATTAACGGAACTGTACAAGATTGTAATTACATACTAGCCCAAGGTGGTGCAGGTGGAACAGGCGGTGTTGGTGGCATTGGCGGCGTTGGCGGGCAAGGTGGCGAAGGTGGTTACCTTGGTGATAACGGCCCGACAAACAGCTGCAACACCGGTCGTGGCGGAAATGGCGGTGATGGTGGAAAAGGCGGAAACGGTGGTGCCGGTGGCGCTGGCTCTAACGGTATAAGCGTTGGCTTGTATCAAGACCCTACAGGCATACAGGTGCTAAACCCAAACAACTACAACCCTTTTGCGCCTAACGTATTTGTTACTTATACAGGCTGCTCTAAGTCTGATATTATTATTAGTACCGATGCTACAGGCCTTGTAAACTGGCAATTTGGCTTTAATGCTAACCCACCTTTATCAAACCAGGCTACCGATACCATCCGCTATACAGGCTTGGGCTTGCGCTCTATTACTGTTATTGTTGATGGTGTGCCATACAACTTTGCCAACTTTGTAAATGTTGACCAAACGTATGCACAGCCTGCCATACAGGCATCTGCAACAACTATATGCGTAGGCAGTAGCGTTAACTTTAACACACCCGCTACCATGCAGGGCTACACCTGGACATTCCCCGGAGGTTCACCGGCCAGTTCATCTTCTCAAAATGCGGGCAGCGTTGCTTTTAATACGGCAGGTACTTACAACGTGCGCCTGCAAACGCAAAGTTGCTGCGGTATATCAGACACTACCGTTCAAATAAAAGTTCTTAATAACGTGCAGGTATCTTTGGCCAACGACACAGCCATTTGCTTTACCGACCCACTACCCATACTTAACGCAGGCAACCCGGGTGCTACCTACGTGTGGACTAAAAACGGCACACCAATAGGTGGCAACACCCCTACGTTACAAACTACAGGGGCCGGTACTTATAATGTTACCGTTAGCTATGGCACAGGCTGCACAGGCACTGATAGCTACACACTTACCATTAACACATCAGTACCTGTTGATTTAGGCACAGATACTACAGCAGTTTGTATTGGCGCATCGTTACCTATATTAAATGCTGGTATACCTAACAGCACCTACCAATGGAAACTTAACGGTAACCCAATAGGCACCAACACACAAACTATTCAAACCACTCTGCCGGGTGAATATGAAGTATTTGTAACCAGCCCAACAGGTTGTTTTGGGTCTGATGTTACGCAGCTATTAATAAGCGACCCTCAAGTGAATTTAGGCTTAGACCAGAGCGTTTGTGCTAACGACCAGTTCCCCATACTTGATGCAGGCAACGGTCCCGGTGCTACCTATGTGTGGACACTAAACAATAACCCCATTGGTGGCAATACGCAATTGCTAACCACATCGGGTGCGGGTACTTACGTAGTTAACCTTACCAACCAGTTTGGCTGCACCGCCAGCGGCGATTTTGACTTAACTGTCAATCCAACCTTATTTGCATCTATAACCTGCCCGCCATCGGTAACACAAGGGCAATCGGCTAGCTTTACAGACGGCACCACCCCCAACCCGCAAACATGGGTATGGAATTTTGGCGACAATACTGCTATAGATAATAACCAAAACACAACCCATACCTACAACGATATTGGACTGCACCCTGTGTTTATGATTGCATCAAACGGATTATGTTCTGACACCGCATATTGTATTGTGGATGTATTGTATGATTGTAATGCACTTGGCTTAAATGCTGC
>JAIXUZ010000096.1 GCA_027483285.1 Bacteroidota bacterium | reverse complement strand
TGGAAGATTAACTACCGTATCAACCAACATGAAAAAAGCCTTTGCCTGTTTGCTATTAATGGTGGCATTGCAACTTAGTGCACAGCGTACCATAACAAATGATATTCCACGTAAGCCAATTAAGCCCCGTAAAGTGGCTAAAGCACTAGCTGATAAAAGCCCCCCGGGCACGGTATGGCTAAAGGATAATTTGTACATGGACGATACAGAGGTGCGGAACATTGACTGGCTGGAGTTTTACTATTATATGTGCCGTATAAACAGGGACAGCGCTCAAAATATACTACCCGATACTAACTGTTGGGAGCATATTGGGTTTGGTATTATGATATACCCGTATTACTATTTAAAGCACCCCGATTTTCAGCAGTTTCCTGTAGTTGGTGTTTCGCCAAAACTTGCTATAGCTTATTGCCAATGGCGTACCGATAGGGTAAATGAGTATATGGCAATAGCTAAAGGCGAGGCAAGCATTAACCCCATAGCGCCAACCGACATGAGTAAGATTAAAAAGCGTGTGTTATACCGCCTTCCAACTAGTGAAGAGTGGAATTATGCAGCTGCGGGAGGTGTTGATACGGTTACATATCCATTAGGGCAAAAAGATTATTACTTAGCAAAGAAGGATATTTTTGCTGCAAAGTTTATTAACCCGGCAAGTAATACACTACAACCTTATACTATACATGATAAGGCAGCAACAATAGACCTTACTGCCGCTGTAAATAAAGGCAGGCCCAATGCTTATGGGTGTTATAATATGGTAGGTAATGTTCAGGAGCTTATTGCTGATAGTGTTGTTAAAGGATTTAGTTACAGGGATATAGTGCCATCATTAATGGGCAAATTTGTACTAATAGGCAAAACAGATGAAAAGACATATTGGGGTATTGATGGGTACAATTTAGGCCAAAGTACACCATTCTATCAACCCGAACCTTGGATTGGTTTTAGGTGCATTGCCGAAGTGTTGGAATAAAAAAAGTCCCTTTGCCGGGGCAAAGAGACTTTCTCCAAAGTAAATATATCGATACTATTATTTAGTCTTAAACATGTCTGCCGCTTCACTGTCGGTAGAGCGTTCCATAGGCAGTGTAAGCTTAGCGCGTGCTTTAGTCCTAGCTTCCATCTGGCCTGCGTACACCGTACCAAATGCTTTAGATACAGCCACTATTTTAACCGGTTGGTTAGCAGGTATATTTTCAAATACAAATTTGTTGCTGGAGAAACCTTGCTCAGGCTTACCTTCTACTAAGCTTTTCACGTCTTTATACATAATAAAAACCTGAGTTGTAGTTGGGTCAACACCTTCTACTTCTACAAACATTTTGCAGCCACCACGGTTGCCCTTATCAGCATTTACCCAGCCTAAAGAGTTTATGCGGGTAGGGTTGTAGTAAGCTGTCGCGCCTCCGTTGCCAACACCATTGTTATTTCCATTGCCAGTTCCGTTGCCAGAACCCGGGCGGGTATCGTTACCTGCCGGTGTGCCACCGTTGGTTTCATTGCCGGGGCGGGTATCATTTCCTGCCGGGGTGCCTTCGCTATTGCCTGTGCCGCTGTTGCCAGTATTACTGCGCACCTGGCCTAAACCTTTAAGTGGCTTGCCTGTAGGTTGCCAGTTAACGTTTCCGCTGCCATCCATCACGCCCATATACACTTCCATATCAGGGTCGTTTACGGTTTGGGGTAGTTGCACCTCCATGGTTTTGCCATCGGCAAGGCGCAGTTGCTGCCCGCCCGATGTTAAACCAAAATAGTAAGAGCCGCCTGAAATCAGCACATCGCCATTGCTCATGGTTGGCGCACCGGCAAGGGCCATTTTTTCAGGGCTGTCAAGTTCTTTCAATTCCACATTAATATCGCTGCTAACAGGTTGGCCATCGGCTGTAACCAAATCAGCAGGGTTTATATTCATGCGCGTGCCACCAAGGCCTGTAACGGTTGATGGGGTAGTGCCGCTAACTGTGTATTGTTGCGATGAACGGTCGAACTGGGCAAGGGCCTTGCGGATATCCTGCTTGGCAAAGTTGCGCATTTGGTCGGGCGATAAGCTGCTGGTATAGTTGCTGCTTGCGCTGCTTCCGTTTGATGATACCGAACTGCCATTGCTGCTGCCTGTACTTGTTGGGTAGCCAGAGTTATTGCTGTTGTTATAATAGCCGTTGTTATTGTTATAATAACCACCGTTGTAATTGTAGTTATTGTTGTTATAGCTGCTGTTTGATGACCCGCTGCCCGATGATGAGCTGCCAGACCCGCCAGTATTACGGTCGCCGCTGTAAGAGGTGCCTGAGCCTGAAGAAGAACCTGAGCCTGAAGAGCCCGAGTTACTGCTGCCACTGCTGCCGGTTGTTTTGCTATCGGTGTTGTAAGTGCCGCGAGAGGGGGCTGAATTGTAGCTGCCGCCACTACTGCCAGATGAAGAAGGGGTACTATATGATGGGGCAGAATAACTTCCACGTGGCGATGAGCCATGGCTGCCAATTTGCGCCATAGCCGTAAGGCCGGAAAGTGTAAGTGCCGTAAGTAGGGAGAGTGATAGTGTCCTCATAACGCTTGTTTTGCCTTATAAAGGTACAAAAACAATGCCTAAACATTAGGTTTTTAATTTTATTCAGCTTTATTTTGTGTAAAATCATATATATATGAGGTTTATACTACTACTTGCCATCTTATCTGTATTTTCTGCTAAATCTCAGGTTAGTGAAAAACTTACCAAATATGAGTTTTATATGTACAGCATGTATAATTTTTGGCAACCCCAACACAATACTGAGTTGTATGAGTATGATACTTTGGGTAGGCTTATCAAAATGAATAGTGTAAGCGAACGAGACTCTGTATTTGATAAACGAATAAATGAATACATATACAATCTAAATGGGTTATTAGACTCTACCAAGCTGTATTTTTTTGATTTTACAACAGGCAATTACAACCTTCGTTTTTTTACTAAATATTATTATAATGCCAATCTACTTTGCGATTCAGTGTTAACATGGGATTTAAGTTTAACAGGCTCTAATCCTACAGGAAGAGTAATTAATAATTATGATAGCAATAATTTTATTAGTGAAATAACAAATTATTCGCCTATTGATAGTACAAGGACAAACTGGTTTGCCGACGGGCAATTAAGCTATTTAAACCGTACTGATGGTAAACCCTTGCAACACATTCAAAAAAATGGAATCTATGATAATGGTAATCAAGTGTGGCAATCTTTAACCAAGTTAGATTATGTTTATAATACGCTGGGATTGGTTGATACAACTACTGCTTTTGATTGGGTATACGATGAAAATATGAATTTTTATTGGCAAAAGAATGCAACTGTAATTAACAGTTTTAATGGCGATGATAGTTTAATTACTGTTTCAGATTACAGAGATTCTTATACCAATAATCCACCTTCGCCGCTACCTTATACCATTAAAAACCTATATTATGATGCCAATAATTTTAAAATAAAGGAAGATTTTTCGGTTTGGCAAACCTATTTGAATGGATATGAGGATTCTGGTTACACCGAATTTATTAGGCAAACAAATGGGCGTTTAGATACTACAAAAACCTATTCTCCAGACTCATCAAATAATTATGTAATGATGTATAAATGTATTTATACATACGAAACCGATAGTTTAACTAATCCAAATAATGGTAATGTTGATTTTGTTTTATATCCCAATCCTGCAGATAACAATGTTAATTTAGAATTTCAAAATTCCACCAATAGGATTATTCAGCTATTTAACCAATATGGCGTTTTAGTTAAATATATATTTTCTACAGACTCTATAGTAGCAATAGATATTAGCAATTTGCCATCAGGTATTTATATTGTAAATATTAATGATGGTGTAGTTGCATCAAGTACTACCTTATATAAACAATAGTACTATTTTATCCCGCTTAAAAATAGCAGGGTAGTATTAACCAGTAACGATGACAGAGGTGTTGTTTCGTTAACATACGTAGCCATGTTCTCGTCTTGCGTTGGGCCGGCTTCCTTCAATACATGGGTAACCTTATCCAAAAACAATACCTGCGCACTGGGTGCTGCGGCATTTTTAAGCGCTTGCGCATCGGCGCGGGTAACCTGCAAATCGTTGAGTCCTTGTATTATTAGTATGGGGCAGGTAAGTTTCGCTATTTCTTCAGCCGGGTTGTATTTAAACCACGATATAAGGTAAGGCTGTACATCGGGCCTGAACAACATCATTAACGATGCCGGTGGGTTTTTAACTAATTGCCCCTGTTTAAGGCTGTCTAAGCACACAACGCTTTCATCGTATAGCTTTGATGGTAACTGTTTTTCCAGCTGGGTTTTTAGCGTTGAGTCGGCAGGAAAACCTACCCCGGCAATTGATATATACCCGTCGGCATTTACCTTTTTCGCGGCCAGCATCCCAATAAGCGAACCTTCGCTATGGCCTATAAATACTATCTTTTTAACATTCTTGCTATTCTCTTTAATCCACGTAACCCAATCTACTGCATCGTTTACATAGGTACCAAATAGCAATCCTTTCTCAGAAAATCCCGGCGCGCTTTTGGCAATGCCGCGTTTATCAAACCTAAGCGATGAGTAGCCTTTGTTGCCTAATTCGTAAGCCAGCATTTTTAGTGAGTTGTTTTTACCTCCGATAATAGAGTTACCGTCTCTGTCCGTAGGGCCCGAACCTGATATAAACACCACCACCGTGCCGTTGGCATTTTTAGCATTTAGCATAGTGCCGTATAGCGTGCCGCCATCTATGTTGCGCTTCACTTCTTTCTCTTTAAACCCTTGCGCAGAGGTTATTAATGGAAGTAAAAAGATAATCAGGTATAAGTACGATTTTTTCATGAGGTTGGTATTGCTTACTATGTAAGTGCAAGTTGGCATATTTTGTTGAATACTAAACAAAAAGCCCCCGATTTATCGAGGGCTCAACTATTAGTTTTTAGTTTTTCACTTTTAGTTTTACACTACTTACCACCACCCATAGATTTTATAAACTCATCCATGGTAACCTTTTTCCAGGTTCCTTCAGGGGCTTTAAATTTAGCGTCGTCAATAGGCTCTTTAGCCACTTCTTTAACGGTCATTTTCATGGTCATAGGGCCCATAGAGGTTTGTTTGCTGGTAGAAAATTCCATCATTAAACCATCAATACCCTGGTATTGCGATGTCCAGTTGCTGCTTGCGGGGCGGTTAAGGTCAGGGGCAAACCATAGGTCAATTTCCTCGCCATCTTTGGTTTTAGCAACAGATTTTTTGCAGCTGTATCCGGCAATGGTTTTAGTTTCGGTAGTTGGGGTAATGGTAAAATTACCTTCTTTGGCGTTTTGCTCTTTTACGTCTTTTTCGGTAGATACAATTTCGTATTTGCTACCCATCATATCAAAGTAAGTATGGGTTTCTTTTTTCTTGTTATCTACAATAATAACGGTTTTAGAACCCATAGCGCCCGGCTGCTCAATACGCACTTTATCGCCTTTGTACCATGCGGTAGTTTCTTTCGGAAGCATGGCTAAAATGCCGGTGTTGTCTTCCATGTCTGGGTACGATATGGCAGTTACCACGCGGCCTTCTGTTAAGCCCTGTGCAGCCATTGATAGAGAAGCCATAGCGGCTACTGCTAGTAAAGCTATTTTTTTCATTGTTGTTTGTTTATGCTGTTTTTATATGCTTTAAGTGTATTCGTCATTAGCGCGGCAATGGTCATAAGCCCTACACCGCCCGGTACCGGAGTTATGTAGCTGCTTTTGGGTGCCACTTCGTCAAACGCTACGTCACCTTTCAGGGCATACCCTTTGGGCGATGTTACGTCCTCTATTCGTGTCAAACCAACGTCAATTATTACAACGCCCTCTTTAATCATGTCAGCTTTTAAAAATTCGGGCTTGCCCAGGGCGGCTATAATAATGTCGGCTTGCCTGGTTATTTCGGGTAAATTTTGGGTGCGGCTATGGCATACTGTTACTGTACAGTTGCCGGGCTGTGCATTGCGCTGCATAAGCAGTGCGGCAGGCATACCTACAATGTTGCTGCGGCCTATAACCACACAGTGCTTACCGCTGGTATTTATGTTATATTTTTCTAACAATAGTACAATGCCATAGGGGGTGGCGGGAACAAACGTAGGCAAATTCAATGCCATTTTGCCGATGCTGCTGGGGTGGAAACCATCCACATCTTTTGCAGGGTTAATGGTCTCTATTACCTTATTCTCGTCAATATGCTTTGGCAAGGGCAGTTGCACAAGCAAACCATCTACTCCATCGTCGCCGTTTATCTCATTTATCTTATCCAGCAGTTCAGCCTCGGTAACAGTAGCTTCGTAGCGTATAAGTGTCGATTTAAAACCGATTAACCCACACGTTTTTATTTTAGATGCTACGTAGGTTTCGCTGGCGCCGTTGTTGCCTACCAATATGCAAACCAGGTGGGGTGCGCGGTGGCCCGCAGCCAGCAGTTGGTCAACTTCTGCCTTTATTTCTTCTTTTATTTGGGCCGATGCCCATTTGCCGTCTAATAGTGTCAATGGAATAGAGCTGTATGGAGGCACAAATATAGCGGAATGTACGCTAAGGATAAAATATGCCTTCAAATTAAACCGTATTGCAGCAGAGTAAGGGCTTAAACTTTAGGATAAGGTATAAAAAAGCCCGGCAATTACCGGGCTTTACTATTTCTATATTTTTTTCTCCCTCCCCTCGGGGAGGGTTGGGGTGGGGCCCCTACTTCCGCATTCCCGGCATAGCGCGCATCATACGGGCCATAGCGTTTTTGTCGGTCATCATGCGCATCATCTTGCGGGTGTCTTCAAACTGTTTAAGCAGTTGATTAACCTCTTGTATGGTGCTGCCGCTACCTTTAGATATGCGTTGCTTGCGCTTGCCATCAATCAGGTCGGGGTTTTGGCGCTCTTGTGGGGTCATAGAGCGGATAATGGCTTCTATACCTTTAAAGGCATCATCATTAATATCAACATCTTTCAATGCCTTGCCAACACCGGGTATCATACCTACCAAGTCCTTCATGTTACCCATCTTCTTAATTTGCTGAAGCTGGTTCAAAAAGTCCTCAAAGTTGAATTGATTTTTGGCAATTTTCTTTTGCAGGCGGCGGGCCTCTTCGGCATCAAACTGCTCTTGCGCACGTTCTACCAGCGACACAATATCGCCCATGCCCAAAATACGGTCGGCCATACGTTCGGGGTAGAAAATGTCAATGCCTTCTACCTTTTCGCCTGTACCTATAAATTTAATCGGCTTGTTTACAACAGAGCGTATGGTTAACGCTGCACCACCGCGGGTATCGCCGTCGAGCTTGGTAAGTACTACGCCATCATAATCAATAACATCGTTAAAAGCCAAAGCAGTGTTCACCGCATCCTGGCCTGTCATAGAGTCTACAACAAACAGGGTTTCAGTTGGGTTAATGGCGGCTTTAATAGCACGAATCTCGGCCATCATCAGCTCGTCTATAGCTAAGCGGCCTGCGGTATCTACTACTACTATGTTTTTACCTGTTTCGCGGGCGTGGGCAACGCCACGTTTAGCAATAGCAACAGCATCGGTAACACCCTCTTCAGAGTATACTTCAACACCAATTTGTTCGCCCAACACCTTAAGCTGGTTCACGGCCGCGGGGCGGTAAACGTCGCAGGCAACAAGAAGCACCTGGCGGCCCTTCTTTTTAAACATATTGCCCAGCTTACCGGTAAAGGTTGTTTTACCCGAACCTTGCAAACCCGACATTAATATAATTGCCGGAGAACCTTTAATGTTAACCTCTACACTGCTACCACCCATAAGCTGGGCAAGCTCGTCGTGTACAATTTTAACCATCAGCTGGCTAGGCTGTAACGATGTTAGTACGTTAGCACCAAGGGCCTTTTCTTTAACCGTATCGGTAAAGGTTTTAGCCACTTTAAAGTTAACGTCGGCATCCAGTAGCGCCTTGCGGACTTCTTTCAAAGTCTCGGCTACGTTTATCTCGGTAATCTGTCCCTGGCCTTTTAGTACTTTAAACGCCCTGTCTAGCTTATCGCTTAAATTTTCAAACATCTTTTTAAAAAATTAGAGGTGCAAATATAGGTAAAAGTAGGCAGTTGGCGGTTGCTTGTTTACAGTTTTTAAGCGGCT
>JAIXUZ010000328.1 GCA_027483285.1 Bacteroidota bacterium | reverse complement strand
TGGTTGTATGGTTGGGTAACTGCGCGGTTTGTGCCTGCAGGGGCATTAATTATATAGTTCTGCAAGTTTAATCGGAAGGATCCTGTATAAAGGTCTACAGCAAACTGATTGGTAGCATTACCACCGGCATCTGTAGATACACCATCACCTATTTGTAATGTATGTGTGCCAGTTGCTGTTATATTAACACTTCCGTTATATGAAACCGCTAATGATGCGGTAGCATTTGCATGAGGGTCTACACAAATAAGTGTACCACCTGTTAAAACTAACTGACTTGTAGCACCTGTATTAAATAAGATTATTGCAGAGCCTGAAGCTACAGAGTTTGCAGATACGCCGGCAGCATTACCATCTACCCTAACAGTACCACCACTTTGATTAAAAGTAGCACCTGATGCAAATGATAGTTGACCGTTAATATTTGCTGTACCTGAACTTGCAGTAAAAGTAGCACCCGAAACAAAGTTTAATACGCGGTTATAACCACCCGATGGGCCATAATTTAAAGTACCTCCATTTAAGTTTAATATAGAACCAGTAGTAGTAGTAAACGTAGCTGTTGTAGAAGTGGCGTTTATTGTACCACCCGATAGGTTAATAGTACCACTATTAGCTATACCATTATCAATAGTAAGTGAGTTGGCAGAAGCTGTTAGTGTACCCGTTGCATTAATAAGAACAGAACCTACCGTGTTAGCACCATCAAGCGAAACGTTGTGGGTTGCATTGATGATAACGTTGTCTCCTGAAGTAGGCTCACAGTTACAATCCCATGTAGCAGGGTTGCTCCAGTTGCCCGTAGCAATAGAGTTGATAACGTTTGGTACTGAGAAGTAGAACGTAGAGTTTAAATCGGCAACCGCCAAGGTGGTTTTATTACCCTCCGGCAAAGCAGGTGTTCCTGTACCTGCTACCGAAGTACCAGGGGCAACAGCTGTAGCGCCTGTTAAACGAACGTTTGCTACGCTTGAAACGGTAGTAATACCGTCGCCACGAAGACGAAGTAAACCAGTAAAAGAGCCAAGGTTTAAAGCAGTATTGCTAACAACCCAGTTGGCATTTGATACCTTTTCAATATCAACACCAAGGTCGGTAAATGGTGTTACAACAGTAACACCGGTTGCATCGTTATACCTAACTGCCAATTGGCCGCCGGTAATAGCGCCCGATGTACCAAAGAAAGCAGTACGGTTATTGGTACCCGATATAAATGGGTATTGGCCCGCTGCATTACCCAAGGTAACAGTAGCTCCACCATACCAACGGTTGAATGTGCCGCTGGTAAAACCACCGGCAGTATATGTAAATGTACCAGGAGTTGATGTAGATATACCCAGTGTAAAGGTGTTTGAACCAAGGGCAATCCTGCCTGCTGTCCAAGTAAGGGTACCATTAACACTTAGGTTGTTTACGTTTACAGTAATACCGGTAGCATTGGTATTATTAATTGTTAAGTTAGCAAAACTGGCTGTTGGGCTTGCTGTAAGGTTGCGGAACACACCTGTACCAGAAATGGTTTGTGGCAAAGTACTTGCAGCAGTTAAACCTGCTGAAAGGCTGCCAAGTGTTAAAGTATTGGTAACAGTAAGTGTACCATTGTTGGTAATATTTCCTGCTACAAAAAACGGAGTAGCTGTTGTTTGGCGAAGTTCAGAATTTGCATTGATAATAAGGTTATTCATAAAAACACCATCATTTGTGAGGGTAGTTATTTGTGTAAACCTATCGGGAGTTGCGTTGCCGCCATTAACTTCTACCGTGCCCAACAAAGCACGGCCCGGCGATGTGCCAACATAGCAATCTAAAATAAAGCCTGTTGTAGATGTTGTTATGTTAGTGCCAGAGGTACCACCAAGACGAAGCGTGTTACCGGCCCAGTTAATACCAGCTACACTAAAACCATTTGAGAAAGAATTGGCAGAACCTGCAAAAGGAGGGTCAACTATAGTGATTATACCGCCTGTAACAGTTTGTGTAATGTTAGTTGGTACAATTAATAAAACTGTACCCGAAGCAACACTACTAGCAAGAAAACCACTATTACCATCAATATTAAAATTACCTCCCGTCATGGTAAACGATGTAGCACCTGTCATGTTAACGTTACCATTAACATTGAATGTACCTGTGCCTGTAATTGCTAGTGTATTGCCTGTTGATAGATTAAATACGCGGTTATGGCCGCCTGCAGGGCCAAAATTGAAAGTACCACCGCTAATATTAATAACCGAACCAGAGTTTTGAGTTAATGTAGCTGTTGCAGCTATAGCGTTTAAGGTACCACCGTTTACGTTTAGTGTTCCGTTATTAGTAATTGTAGTTCCTATGTTAATTGTACCGCTGGTAGTATTTACAGTACCACTATTGGTTAAAAACGCGCCAACAGTTAAAGTGTTAGAGCCTGAACCGGTAAGTGTTCCACCTGCATTAATTGTTAGTGTTGATGATGCATTTGCACCATCAATAGTAACGTTATGGCCGTTATTAATAATTGCTGCATCAATATTTGTTGGGGCAACACCGCCAACCCAGGTAGAGCCTACGCTCCATGGGCCTGTTTGTGCAGATTGA
The DNA here is from genome assembly GCA_027483285.1 of Bacteroidota bacterium. Taxonomy (GTDB): domain Bacteria; phylum Bacteroidota; class Bacteroidia; order CAMBQF01; family CAMBQF01; genus CAMBQF01. The sequence goes on along the minus strand of JAIXUZ010000328.1, from coordinate 5,051 downwards.
ATTGTGCCGGCAGCACCATCGGCAGAGTTATATCCAACGTAGAAATCGCCTGTATAATCTGCGGTTAAAATTGCGCTGCGGTTAGCAACAGGGCTTAACGGCGAACCAGAACCTGCAACATGGGTACCAACAACAGATGATGCTTTTAACAACCTAAAGTTTGCTACAACAGTAGGTGTTGTAGCATTATCGCCCCTAATTGCATAGGTTAACTGTGCCGGGCCAATATTGAGGCTGCTTGTTGCAGCAACTGTCCAATTTGAGTTAGAACGTATTTCTATAGTGTAGACACCGTCTACAACTGTAACAGGAGATACTCCTGTGGTATTGGTATGAGATACATTAAATATACCACCAGTTGTGAATGATGTTGCATCTCTTGAAACAATAAAGTTGCGTACATCGCCTGCGCTGGTAATAAATGGGAAAGTACCATTTGCTCCTGCTGTTGTAGGCATAGAAGTAATACTATACCAATGGCCAAATCTGCTGCCCGGTAAAAATCCGCCAGCTGTATAAGTAAGCGTACCATTAGATGCAAGCGACGCTCCTAATACAAATGTATTGCTGCCTGTATTAATACGGCCTGCTGTAAGGTTTAACGTGCCGCTTACTGTACCGGTATTTATGCCACTTAGCAAGCTATTGGCATTGCTAAAGCTTATGCCGGTTGCATTGCTATTATTAATAGTAAGAATAGCAAAGTTTGCTGTTGATGAGGCCGGAGTAGCGTTATTATAAAAAGAACCTGTACCGCCTATTGTTTGTGTAGTGGTAGATGCTATTACGGTAGTACCTGTTGCAGCACCAGCGCCTAAGGTAAGCGTACCTGTTGTAGTTAATATGCCATTATTGGTAATATCGCCACCTACAAAGAATGTATTAATACTTACCACAAACTCACCTTGTGTAATGGTTAGGTTACCATTAATACCCTGAGTAGAAACACTGGTGGTAACCTTGCGGTTGGTACCTACAGGAGCATCAATAAGCATATTAGCCGGATTAAAACGACCCAACCCGGCAACAAGGTTCATTTGGTAGCAGTTAGTAGTACCACCTGCATCGGTAGATGTACCGTTACCAAACTTAATAGTATGGCCTGAACCGGCAGTATATGTTGCACCGCTATAGCGTAACGATAGGCTGGTAGTTGTACTGGCGTGTGGGTCAACACAAACTAATGTACCGCCTGTTAAGTTTAAGGTAGCCGTATTAATATCAATAATAGGGCCGTTTCCGGTAAGTACGCTGTTAGCTGCAACGCCTGCCGCGTTACCATCTACACTAATTGTACCGCCACTTTGGTTAAAGGCAGAGCCTGAAGCAAGGCTTAAGTTACCATTAACATTTAAGTTGCCTGATGATACTGTTAAAGTACTACCAGATGCACAAGACATGGTTCTATTACCTCCACCCGTTGGGCCTAAGGTAATTGTACCACCACTAACTGTAATGGTACCATTGTTTACTATACCAGTAGCAGCAGCACCGGTTACAGTTAATGAGTTGCTAGCAGCTGTTAACGTACCACCCGCCTGAACTGTAACCGCAGCTGCTGCATTAGCACCATCTAATGTTACGTTATGGGTGTTTCTAATCAAAGCAACATCAGCCGATGTTGGGGCAACGCCACCAACCCAGGTAGAGCCGGTGCTCCAGTTACCTGTTTGTGCCGATTGGATAATATTTTGTGCATCAGTATTTAATACTGCTATATACAAAGTTGAAGCCAGGTTGGCTGCCGGTATACCACCACGCTGAGCGTGTGGCAGGGTAGTTCCGTTTTGGTGTGTGCCACCAGGGTATGCTGCTGCGGTAGCTACACGCAGGGTGCTTACTGTAGTATTAAATAAACCCTCTCCATTTATAGCTACCTCATAAGTGTTTGTGCCACCGTTGTAGGTTACTGTATTTACGGTAGGGCGGGCAATAGTCCAACTGGCGTTGGTACGGCGGTCAGGGGTATAACCACCATCTGCCGCGTAAGCCTGAGTTAATAAGCCTGTAGCGTTGGTGTGGCTAACAGTAATAACACCACCCGATGTAGCTGCAGGTGTAGCAGTTTTCTCAATCCAAAGAGAACGCTGAAAACCATTTACTATAAATGGGTATCTACTTGTTGCAGTTGTTGGCACTGCACCCGCTCCAATAGCTGTACCGGTAGTACCTGTGCCCCACCAGCGGCCATAAACAGAACCGCTGCTAAAACCACCTGCGGTATAGGTTAATGAACCAAGGGTAGTGGTAGAAATACCACTAATAAAAGTTTGGCCATTGGTATTAACCTCGCCGGCTGTAAATGTTAAAGCACCAGAACAGTTACCACCATAGGTGCCTAAAGCAAGGGTGCCCGCACCAAAACTGATACCGTTAGGGTTGTTAAATACTAACGCGTTAAAGTGTGCAGTAGGAGTTGCTAATAAGTTAGCAAATATACCCGTGCCTGTAATAGAAGAAGCTGAAGAAGGGGTGTAGCCAGGAACGTTGGGGTGGTCACCAATATATAAAACCGGGGTGCCTGTAGTACGACCGGTAAGTAGTGTACCATTATTTACAATAGAGCCAACCATCCACTCGGTAGCCGAGGTTGAATTGGTATTAACACGGAACTCGCTACCTGAGTTGATAGTAAGTGTGCCTTTAATATGGGTACCCCAATTGACATTACTGTTAAATGATGTTGAACCCCAGCGGCCGCTAGTGTTACCTGCGTTTACTGTTACGTTTTGGATTGGCGCGTAGCCGTTTGCATAAGTTTCAACGGTAAAACCATCTGTATTACCCTGAGCGGTGCTTGTACCATTGCCCAGAACAAAAGTATGTGTGCCAGAAAAATAGTTGTTTCCCGCTGTTAAGGCAATGTGTACTGATCGTGTTGTTTGTATGGCATAGGTATTAAACGGAGGGTCTACAATAGTAATGTTACCTGCTGTACAGTTTGGTGTACCACCTGTTGTAGAAAACAAGTGTGTAGCCTGTGCAACTGAGCTGGCAGCGGTACCATTTGTACCTGCTGTTCCGTTGTTACCATCAATTGTTAAATCACCACCCGACTGGTTGAAGGCACCCGATGACATTAAGAAATTACCGTTAAGTACAACAGAACCTGTACCCGATAAATTTAATGTACCACCGTTTACCAACAGTGTAGAGTTGTTGGCACTGGCAATGCTAACCGTTAGCGTATTGCTACTAACAGTAAGCGAGCCCGATGTAACCGTTAACGCTCTTACAGATGCGTTGCCCGATAGCGTTAGGGCTGCAGCATTTGCCACAATGTAATTGTCGGCATTACTAATGGAGGTGGGCGCTGTACCCGTACCATCAGGATTTTGCCCCCACGTGCCTACAGCATTAAAATCTGTAGCTGCAGCTTTGGAGTAGTACGTTGCCTGTGCATTAACTACTGCAGTTGTAAATAAAATTGCAAAAACTGTTGCAAGGTAGCGCAACACATTTTTTGCCAAATAATTGTTTTTCATCACTTTGTAAATTTTAATATCCATTTTAAATCCAAAATCAGAACGCCAAAAACTCATTATATTACTATTTCGTGTATTTCTTACATCAAGCCAATGTTAAAACATCGATACCTTGGTGTTAAATTAACAAGGGGCTGTTAATAACATTTTACGCGCCAGTATTGACATGTAGAATGATTACGGTAAAAAGCCCTACCTATAAATTCAACTATAGTAATGTAGATAGTAACAGAAGGTAAAAAAAGTTACGTTAGTAATATAAAATCAGAAATAGCACCACAGGCAAACTTTAGAATTCTGCCCAAAGGATATTTTTTAAAACACAAAAGGCGCATTTAGCGCCTTTTGTGTTAATCAATTATAAAACTCTGTTTATCGGTTAACAATAACTCTTTGAGTAGGAAGAACTTTGTTATCCATCATAAAGCTAACCAGGTATTGGCCTTGTGCCAGGTTGCCTAAGTCAAAACTATAGGTATTAAACCCTTGGGCAGGCTCCACAAATTGCGAAGTTACCAGTTGTCCGTATGGGTTGTATATCATAATACGTCCACGGTCGGCAGCACTTAGGGTCATAGTTACATTAAGCTTGTCTGCTGTTGGGTTCGGGAATATGCTTATAACATCGCTTCCGTTAGCCATGCAAACAACAGCAACAGGGGCAAACACCTCAAACTCTCCGTTATAGTCGGTTTGCATTAAGCGGTAGTACGATGTGCCCGATACAGGGTATTGATCTTTAGCTGTGTAGTTGCGGTAGGTATTACTGTTACCTGCACCCTCAACAACTGCTATGTTATCAAACATAACCAGGTCGGTAGAACGTTGAACTGTAAAGTAGTCGTTGTTAACCTCGGTAGCGGTAGTCCAGTTAATGGTTACCTCATTGTTGTTACAAGCTGCTTTAAAGTCTACCAGTTCAACCGGAAGTGGACTATTACCTAAGCTGGTTCCATCATGTAATACCCACGGAGAGTAACTTGACACATTGCTAACAGTAACAGTATTTGTTCCGGCATTGGCACTGTTGTTTCCGCCAAATAGTGTTGGGCCATCCCATCCACCGCCATTCCATCGCTGTGCTTTAAGATTAGCCTCTGCTAATGAGTTGTTTCCTGTTAAATCATCATCAGCATACTTAAATATCATAGTTGATACGGGTTTGGTAGTGTAGTTATTTGCATCAATCAACCACCAACGGTCTAATGTTGCATCAGTACCATCTAAACCGCTCACCTCAAAGTCCATGTGCGCAACACCGCTAATGTATGGGGTGTTGTTATTGGCTGTAGGGTAAGTGCTAATAGTTACATTACCTGTACCATTTTCAACACCAGCGGTAGTTACATCAAAAGTAAATGGTATAAGGTTGCCTGCCTGTGTACCAAATGGGAACACATAAGCACCCGTACCGTTACCAATGTTCCAGGCTATTTTAGAGTTTGTATTTGTTAACTCACTCAATACATAACCAGTAGCACTGATACCTGATGTAGCACCGTTTTTAACAGTGAAGGTATTGCCATTTAAGTCTAACACACCGTTTACGGTTAACACACCTGCACT
>JAIXUZ010000299.1 GCA_027483285.1 Bacteroidota bacterium | reverse complement strand
TAAACTTCTTTGTTATTCAGTTTATAAGCTGCCACAGGTATACTCTCTGTAGTAGCTATCAGGCTGGCATTTTCAGGTAGCTTGGTAATGGTATCGCCGTGGCTCATCCACACCTGGCTGCCATTAAAAATATTCTTTGTCAGGGCATTGTCGTTGGCCACGGTAGCCAGATTAGCGCGGCCATATTCACGCACTTTCGATGCTGATACTTCGCCACCCAATTGTTGGGCTATAAGCTGCGCACCGTAGCAAACACCAAGCACAGGGGCTTTGGCAAAAAGGGCCTCCAAATCTACCGTAGGGGCATTTTCTTCGCGCACCGAATGGGGGCTACCCGAAAGGATAATACCTTTAGTTACCTCGGTAATTTCAGGAATGTTGTTGTAAGGGTATATTTCGCAGAAAACGTTTAACTCACGTAAGCGGCGCGCTATTAATTGGGTATACTGCGAGCCGAAATCAAGGATTAGAATCTGTTCTGAAATTTGCATGGGCAAAAGTACAATTTGTCAATTAGCGAATTAGCGAATTGGCGAATTTATTTTTTAGCCCTTGTTGAAAACCGCCAATCTTAATTATCAAATTGAATATTTTATTCGCTAATTCGCTTATTGGCACATTCGCTTATTCATTTAATACTGCCCCGTACTCAACATAACCAAGGTACACGCCTCAATTGGCTCAATGCCGTTTTGGCGGGCCAGGTTTTCTAACTTTGGGTTTTCTGTTCCGGGATTGAAGATAATACGCCGTGGTTTCAGGCTGATGATATAATCAAGGTACTGCTCCTGGTTTTTTGGGTTCAGATACAAGGTAACGGTATCAATATCGTCAAATGCCGGGGTGCCTGTTTGTATGGGTACACCATCAACATTGCCTTCTTGTATACCAATGGCTTTTACCGTGTGGTTATATTTTAACAAACGCTTAAGGGCAATATTGCCGTAGCGGTCTGTCTTTTCTGTGGCTCCTAATACCAATGTCGTTTTCATATCAGCTAAAAACTAAAAGTGTAACTAAAATAGAACAACTAACTAAGCAAAATGATTAATTCTCAAAATTCATAAGTCATAATTCATAATTAAGCGCAGCGCTAACTATCTTTGCTTAAATAAAAACAGGAAACAGGCAACTGACAACCGGCAACTATGTTTAAGCAAACAATCAGCCTGATACAAAAAGAGTTTGTAATGGAATTCCGCCAAAAGTATGCGTTGGGGGCCATTGTGTTGTATGCCGTTAGCACCGTCTTTATTTGTTACCTATCGTTCCACACCATAGACAGCAAAACTACCTGGAACGCCCTTTTTTGGGTAATAGAGCTTTTTGCGGCTACCAATGCGGTTTCTAAAAGTTTCGGCGGCGAGAGTAAAGAGGTTCAGTTATACACCTACACCCTGGCATCGCCCGGTGCTGTTATCTTGTCAAAAATAATTTATAATATACTGCTAACCATTGCTTTAACATTGGTTACTATTTTGGTTTATTCAACCCTTATTGGTAACCAGGTGGTTGAGATGTCCTTGTTTTTGGGTACCGCTGTTTTAGGTGCTTCGGGCTTTGCTGCGGTGCTAACCATGGTGTCGGCCATAGCATCGCGCACTAATGGCAACCTGGCGCTTATGGCTATTTTAAGCATCCCTTTGCTAATGCCTATTCTTATTATCGTTATCAAACTATCATCCATGGCGGTTTCGGGCATGTTGTTAGAAGATCCTACCAACTATTTAATAGCCCTGGGCTCACTTAATATTGTTACGGCAGCATTAGGCTATCTGTTATTTCCGTATCTTTGGCACGACTAAAATCACGTTGAATTATGAAAGCACATTGGTGGAAAGCATTAGGTATCATTCTGGTGTTATATTCCATTGTTATGGGCTTCCTTGGCAAGGTTCCCGCCCTTTGGGTTTTGCACGAAACTATCCGCAACCTGTATTTCCATGTTACCATGTGGTTTGCAATGATGACTTTGTTAACCATTTCACTAGGGTATAGCATTGCCTACCTGCGTGGCTTTAAGCGCGAATATGATGTTATTGCTACCGAAGCCGCCAACGTTGCCATGATGTTTGGCGCCGTTGGCATTGTAACCGGTATGGCATGGGCCAATTTTACCTGGGGCGAGCCATGGCCTAACGACCCTAAACTAAATGGGGTAGCTGTGGGTATGATAGCCTACATAGCCTATTTTATCCTTAGGGCTTCTATTGATGAGCAAAGCAAACGCGGGCGTATAGCAGCCGTATATAATATTTTTGCCTACGTTATGTTTATGGTATTTGTAAATGCCTTGCCACGTATGGCCGATGATAGCATGCACCCCGGCCAGGCGGGCAACCCCGGCTTTGGCGGGTACGATTTAGATAGTGGCATGCGTGCCGTATTTTACCCTGCCGTTATTGGTTGGATATTGATGGGCGTATGGCTGGTAAATGTGCGTAAACGCATGCGCGAACTAGAATTTAAGTTTTTACAGAACGAATTAGACTAATGTATGTTATATAAAAGATTTTTAGCCTTGGTATTGTCAGTATTTGCATCGGCAATAGCTATGGCGCAAGATGCAGCGGCAGATAAACCACAAATGGCAGATGCCTTTAGGGCCGATGGTAAAATTTATGTGGTAGTTACCGTATTGAGCCTTGTTTTTGTTGGCCTTGCTGTTTACCTGGTTATGATAGACAGGAAAATTAGCAAACTGGAAAAACAGGCAGGGATTAAAAAATAGTTTGTTATGAAACGTATTCATATTATTTTGATTATTGTTATTGCCGTTGGTATTGGTGTGGTAGTAACGTCTATTACCAGCGCATCTACTACCGTTACTTTTGATAAGGCTTTTGCTAACGAGGGGAAGGAGTACCAGATTAAAGGCGTGTTGGATAAAACCAAACCTGTAGAGTACGACCCTATTAAAAACCCCAACCTGTTTGCTTTTTATGTGTTTGATAAAAAGAATGAAGAGCGTAAGGTAGTTTTTAACGGTACCAAGCCCGAAAATTTTGAGCATACCGATACTATTGTGGTAACAGGTAAAGCTGTAGGTGCCGATTTTGTGGCATCAAAAATATTAACTAAATGCCCTTCTAAGTATACCGATAAGAAAGGCCCACAGGCTACTCAACAAGGTGTTGAGCCTACAGAAAAAGAATTTAAGGCTGTAAATTAACTAAAATAGGCCCCATAGTTATAGCTGCTCTTTACTTTTGTAGAGTGGTTGGGGTTAGGTAAAATGGAATACATTGGTGAGCAACTTATTTGGGGTAAACTGGGCAATGCAGCTATTATTGCATCCTTTACCGGGGCGTTATTATCAGCCGTTAGTTATTTTATTTCCAGCCTTAGTAAAACCGACGAGGAAAAGCGTAACTGGATTCTTACCGGCCGCATAGGCTATTGGCTAAACAGTATTTCGGTTATCAGCATATTTGGTATTTTATTGTACCTGTTGTTCAACCATAGGTATGAGTACCACTATGTGTGGGAACACTCTAATAACGAAATGCGCATGAAGTACATCCTTAGCTGCCTTTGGGAAGGGCAGGAGGGAAGCTTCTTGTTATGGACATTCTGGAACGTAGTACTGGGTAACCTGCTTATTTGGTTGTCTAAAGAATGGGAATCAACCGTAATGACAATTTACGCCATTGTGCAGGTATTCCTGGCTTCTATGGTGTTGGGCATAGAGGTTACAGATACCCTGGTTATTGGCAGCAACCCTTTTACATTAACCCGCCTTCATCCGGATTTTATAAACATGCCGTTTACCAAAATGGCCGATTACCTTACTAAAATACAGGGCCGTGGTTTAAACCCTTTACTGCAAAACTATTGGATGGTTATACACCCGCCAACGTTATTCTTAGGCTTTGCCAGCACGCTGGTTCCGTTTGCTTATGCTATTGCCGGCTTATGGCGCAAAAAATATACCGAGTGGTTAAAGCCTGCTTTGCCTTGGACATTCTTCGGAATTATGGTATTGGGTACAGGTATATTAATGGGCGGTGCCTGGGCTTACGAGGCGCTTAGCTTTGGTGGTTTCTGGGCCTGGGATCCTGTAGAAAACTCATCGCTGGTACCGTGGATTGTATTAGTAGGTGCGGCCCACGTTATGGTTATCCATAAAAATAAAGGGCAGTCGCTATCGGCAGCATTCTTTCTGGCTATAGCGTCGTTCCTATTGGTATTGTATTCAACCTTCCTTACCCGCAGTGGTATTTTGGGCGATGCATCAGTCCATGCCTTTACAGACCTTGGTATGCAGGGCCAGTTATTGGTATACATGGCCTTCTTTATCATTTTAGCTATTGTATTATGGGTGCGTGCCATGGGCGGTTTCCCAAAACACGAGGCCGAAGAACACCTTTGGTCGCGCGAGTTTTGGATGTTTATTGGCGCCTTGGTTTTAACGCTATCAGCATTCCATATTACTATATTTACCTCACGCCCCGTTATCAATAAAATATTTGGTACAGACTGGGCGGCATCGTCAAATGAGATTCATGTATACAACATGTGGCAGTTGCCTTTTGCCTTTATTATTACCGGAATCATGGGCTTTGGCCTGTTCTTAAAGTATAAAAAAACAGATGGTAACGACCTTGTCCGCAAGCTTGCCCCTGCCTTATTTATATCATTGATAATAACTATTGCTGCTGAGGTTGTCTTTAAATACAAAGCACAGGAAATTCCTTATTTAATACTGTTCTTCAGCACAACCTTTGCCATTACAGCCAACTTAGATTACATCATCAGGGTACTAAAAGGTAAAATACCAAAGGCAGGCGCATCTATTGCCCACATTGGTTTCGCATTGATATTGCTTGGGGCGTTAATTTCAACATCGCGCAGCAAGGTTATTTCTGAGAATAAATCGGGTGTTGACTTAGGCGAGGAGTTTAAAAACAACGAAAACATTTTACTCCCTAAAAATGATACCCTGCAAATGGGCGATTACTTCATCAGCTACCGTGGCGACTCGGTGGCAGGGGTAAACATTTACCATAAGGT
>JAIXUZ010000081.1 GCA_027483285.1 Bacteroidota bacterium | reverse complement strand
CCAATAGGAATTATTTGAGTGGTAGTACCTGTAACGGTGCGCTGCAATTGCGAGTAACCTGTACCATAGGCACCAAAAGCCGATAGTGATGGGTAGTAGTTGCCACGGGCAATAGATACACCAAGCTGGTTGCTTTTTACGCGGGTTTCTGATGCTAACATCTCGGGGCGGAATTTAGATGCCTCGGTAAAAATAGATGCAGGTGCAATGTCTGATGATAAGCCGGCAGGGATGGTATCCATAGCAGGTACGCTTACTTTAAGGTCGCGCGATTCATCTTCGGGAAGGTTTAGCAACTGCACCAGGTTTAGCTTAGCAATGTCTAACGAGTTTTGGGCTGATATAAGGTTAACCTCATCATTAGCCTGCTGCGCCTGCAAATCTAAAAGCACGCCCTGTGCAATAGTGCCGGCATCAAAAAGTATCTGGTTGCGGTTTACCTGTTGGGTGGTAAGATCTAAGGTGTTTTGAAAATTCTTCAATTGCTCCTCAGCAAACACCACCTGTAAAAATGCCAGGGCTACGTTTACCGATATATCGTTGCGAAGCTTCTCATTATCAAACTTAGCAGCCGATAGCAATACCTGGTTTTGCTTTATGGTATTGATGCTTGTTAAGCCTGAAAACAAATTTAGGTTAGCGCTAACATTGAAGTTATTAGACCGCACCGAGCTATTGGCAAAGGTATTGGTAAAGGGGTCGATACGGCGGCCGATGTTCCACGCCTGGTTTGCAGAGCCGTTTACCGTAGGCGCCAGGGTAGCAAAACTTTGGTTAATGTTGGTTTGTGCCACATCTACCTGCAAGTTGTTTTGCTGTATTGTTATGTTTTTGCTTATTGCGTATTCTATACAACGCTTAAGGTCCCAAACATTTTGCGCCTTGCCGGGCAGGTTTAGGAACAGCGTTGCAAATAGAATAAGGATTACTGATTTGCTCTTTGCCATTGTTAAAAATGTGTGCAAAATTACCATTGTTTTAGTTGTAAAAGCGTATTTGTGCCAAGAATATTGTAAGCGGGGTTAAATATATTTTAAGCTGCACAACACGGGTATTTGTAACTGGCAGGGGCAAATTATTACACCGGGGTATAATTTAGATTTAGTATAAGTAAGAACATTGCTTAGAGCATCAACAATATACGGAGTTATTTGTCTAAACACAAGCAGCTGACAAACGTGCGCTAAAAGTTGGCTGCTAACAGTTTGAGTGTTATTTTTGCGCCGCAACAAATAAGTTCAGAACACAATGCAAGCCGACATTTCTTTAGGTAAACGTCTTACATCATCAATAGGCAAAAAAATTGTGGTAGCCCTTACGGGTTTGTTTTTAACGCTTTTTCTGGTAGTGCACCTTATGGGCAACCTGCAATTGCTTAAAAACGACGGAGGCGAGGCCTTTAACCACTACTCAGAGTTTATGGGGCATAACCCCTTAATCCAAACCATCTCCAAAGTAAACTTCGCGTTTATATTGGGGCATGCTATCTGGGGAATTTTCTTAGCGTTTAAAAACCGTGCAGCACGCCCTACGCGCTATGCCGTAAACAAGCCAGGTGCCAACAGCCGTTGGGCAAGCCGCAATATGGCCCTGCTGGGCACTATTGTGTTTGTGTTTATCGCTATCCATCTGGTAAACTTTTACTTTACCTTTCATTACGGTGATATACCAACGGTAGACTACCGTGATGCACACTCGGGCGAGTTGTTCCGTGTTAAAGACTACGCATCGGTAGTGCAAATAGGTTTTCAGCAACTGTGGATAGTAGCATTTTATGTGGTAGCCATGTTTGCGCTAGCATTCCACTTAAGCCACGGCATACAAAGTGCTTTCCAAACACTGGGGGCCAACAATAAAGAGGTATCGCCAACGCTTAAAACCATAGGCTATGTGCTGGCTTACGGCCTTTGCGCGTTGTTCGCTATTATTCCAGTTATCATGTACATTCAAAATTCTTAATCCATACCCATGGCTTTAGATTCAAAAATACCCGATGGCCCATTAGAAAGTAAATGGACTAAGTACAAATCATCAGTAAAGCTGGTAAATCCTGCCAACAAGCGTAAGCTAGATGTGCTGGTTATAGGTACAGGCCTTGCCGGTGCGTCAGCTGCTGCATCGTTAGCCGAACTTGGTTATAAAGTAAAGGCATTCTGCTTTCAGGATAGCCCACGCCGTGCCCACAGTATTGCCGCCCAGGGAGGTATAAACTCTGCAAAAAACTATAAAAACGACGGCGACAGCGTGCACCGCTTGTTTTACGATACGATTAAAGGTGGCGACTTCCGTGCCCGCGAAGCCAACGTTCACCGTTTGGCTGAAGTATCGGTAGATATTATAGACCAGTGCGTTGCACAAGGAGTGCCTTTTGCCCGCGAATATGGTGGATTGCTAGATAACCGCTCATTTGGTGGTGCGCAGGTATCGCGTACATTCTACGCCCGCGGCCAAACAGGGCAACAACTGCTTATTGGTGCTTACCAGGCTTTAGAACGCCAGATAGGCCTTGGCAATGTAGAAATGTATAGCCGCCACGAGATGGTGGAGGTTGTAACAATTGATGGCAAAGCCCGCGGTATTATTTGCCGTAACCTTATTACCGGCAAGTTGGAGCGCTTTTTTGGCCACGCCGTAGTATTGGCAACAGGTGGATACGGCAACGTATTCTTCCTATCAACCAACGCTATGGGTTCTAATGTAACAGCTGCATGGCGAGCCCACCGCAACGGGGCTTACTTTGCAAACCCTTGCTATACTCAAATTCACCCAACGTGTATACCCGTAACGGGCGATTACCAATCGAAACTGACGTTAATGTCAGAATCGTTACGTAATGATGGCCGTGTATGGGTGCCTAAGGCTAAAGGCGACAAACGCAAACCACAGGATATACCCGAAGAGGAAAGAGATTACTATTTAGAACGCAAGTACCCATCATTCGGCAACCTTGCCCCGCGCGATATTGCCAGCCGTGCCGCTAAAGAGGCGTGCGACGATGGCCGTGGTGTAGGTGCCAGCGGACTTGCCGTTTACCTAGACTTTGCCGACTCTATCAAACGCCTTGGCAAAGAGAAAGTAGAAGAACGTTACGGTAACCTGTTTGATATGTACAAACACATTACCAACGAGAACCCATACGAAACCCCAATGCGTATTTACCCTGCGGTACACTACACTATGGGCGGCCTTTGGGTTGATTATAATTTAATGACCAGCGTACCAGGCTTATATGCTACGGGTGAGTGTAACTTCTCTGACCACGGCGCTAACCGCTTAGGTGCATCGGCCCTGATGCAAGGCCTTGCCGATGGCTATTTTGTATTGCCATACACTATTGGTAACTACCTAGCCGACGAGATTTTTACGAAAGCGATACCAACTGACCACCCTGCATTTGTAGAGGCGGAGAAAACAGCGCAAGAGCGTTACGATAAACTATTGAGCATACAAGGTACCCGCACGGTTGACGACTTCCACAAAGAGTTGGGCAAGATTATTTGGGACTACTGCGGCATGGCCCGCTCTGCCGAAGGCCTTACCAAAGCCCGCCAAATGGTGCGCAAACTACGCGATGAGTTTTGGAAAGATGTTAAAGTAACCGGCGGTTTACACGAGTTTAACGTTGACCTTGACAAAGCGAACCGTGTAGCCGACTTTTTAGAGCTTGGCGAGTTGATGATTATTGACGCACTAGACCGTAACGAAAGCTGCGGTGGCCACTTTAGGGTTGAATACCAAGACGATGGTGAGGCTAAACGCGATGATGAAAACTACGCATACGTTGCCGCATGGGAGTTTACCGGCCTTGAAGGCGACCCTGTATTGCACAAAGAAGAATTGAAATACGAGAATATTAAACTGGCTGTAAGAAGCTATAAATAATAGCCCCCCCCTCCCAACTCTCCCCCTTAAAGGGGAGGGCTAAAAATATAAAACACTATAGGTTATGAAATTTAATCTGAAAATTTGGAGGCAGAAAGATGCCAACGCACAAGGCAAACTTGTAGATTACAAGATTGACAATGTGAGTGAAGACATGTCGTTGTTGGAGATGATGGACGTGCTAAACGACCAACTGGTGCGTAAAGGCGAAGAGCCTGTTGCATTTGACCACGACTGCCGCGAGGGTATTTGCGGTATGTGCAGCATGTATATAAACGGACGTGCCCACGGCCCTGTTAAGGCCAGCACTACTTGCCAGTTGTATATGCGCAACTTTACCGATGGTGAAACAATTACGATAGAACCTTTCCGTGCTGGGGCTTTCCCAATAGTGCGCGACCTTGCTGTTACCCGCAGCGCGTTCGATCGTATTATTGCGGCAGGCGGCTTTGTATCGGTAAGCACCGGCCAGGCCCAGGATGCCAACAACACACCTATTGGCAAAGAAGAGGCTGACAAAGCTATGGATGCTGCTGCCTGTATAGGTTGTGGCGCTTGTGCCGCGGCTTGTCCTAATGCATCGGCTATGTTGTTTGTATCGGCTAAGGTGGCCCACTTATCATTGTTGCCACAAGGCCAGGTAGAGCGCAAAGAGCGTGCCCTAGCTATGATTAACCAAATGGACGAAGAAGGTTTTGGCAGCTGCACCAACATTGGCGCGTGCGAAGCTGAATGCCCTAAAGAAATATCGCTTGAGAATATTGCCCGCCTAAACAGGGAATACCTGTGGGCTACGGTGGCTAAGTAATAACACACCCCGCCGTCGCTTCGCTCGGCACCCCTCTCAAGAGGGGATAAATAAAATTAGAATCCCTGTCTGCGAAAGTAGATGGGGATTTTTGTTTGTATATTAAGCCATGTTTATTACAAAAGATAGTATTGATTTTTTAAACTCAAAACTGCGATTGCCTGCTACCGGGGATGAACAGGACTGGGATATTGAGTTAGCAGATAAAAATCGTATAGAAGAATTTGTAGATTATCTCACTACTGAATCCTTGACAGACGAACAGAAATTTGCATTAATGGCGTTGATCATAGCCTCATACGAAGTTCTATTAGTTAGTATAAATAAGCTATACACTCCTTTATGGCACAGAATTGCCATAACATTAGTTTCTGAAAAACAGTTATACCAACCTATTATTGATTATTGGACTGAAGACAAAACTACTGATGGATTTTTGATAACATCAATAATGCTACAGATTTAGCACCCACATCCAAAATTCCAGATGATGGTAGTGCCTTTAACCTCAATGGTTGAGTAGCAGCCTGCACCGCCATCTTCCGGGCCAATATTTACTATGCCATTCTCGTAAGTAACAACTGTGTGGTCGTTCAAATAATATGTCATACTAAGCGCAATAGCATATACCTGGTTAAAGGTGTAGCCTTTTAGCGCTACATCCATACCTGCACCACCCTCGCCCTGCGAGTAAGATGTTACAATGTTACCATTGGCAAATTTTTGCGAGAAACCCTTTTGGCAATAGGGATTGGTCTTATCTCCGCCACTAAAAT
>JAIXUZ010000417.1 GCA_027483285.1 Bacteroidota bacterium | reverse complement strand
TGCCGGAACTAACGGAACAAATGGTATCGATGGAGCAACGGGTGTTCAAGGCGCTCAAGGCCCTCAAGGTGTAGCTGGCCCTGCCGGTCCACAAGGCCCAGCCGGAATTAACGGAACAAATGGTATCGATGGTGCAACAGGTGCTCAAGGTCCACAAGGTGTAGCCGGCCCTGCCGGTCCCCAAGGTCCTGCCGGAACTAACGGAACAAATGGTATCGATGGAGCAACGGGTGCTCAAGGCGCTCAAGGCCCTCAAGGTGTAGCCGGCCCTGCCGGTCCACAAGGCCCAGCCGGAACTAACGGAACAAATGGCATAGATGGTGCCACAGGTGCTCAAGGTCCACAAGGTGTTGCTGGCCCAACAGGTTTAGCTGGTGCCACAGGCGCTCAAGGTGTAGCTGGCCCTGCAGGTCCAACAGGTTCAGTAGGAGCTCAAGGCCCACAAGGTGTTGCAGGTCCAACTGGTGCTAATGGGCCATCAGGTTCACAAGGGCCGGTAGGTCCCGCAGGTCCTCAAGGAGCAACAGGTTTGTTACCAAATGGTACTGCCGCGGGTAATACAACTTACTGGGATGGAACACAATGGGTTATAAACAGTAGCAATATTTATAATAATGGAGGCAATGTTGGAATAGGTGACAATACACCGCTTGCGCAGTTTACTGTTGGCGGTGGCGATTTGTTTAGGGTTTTAAATACCGGCCACATGCAAAATATAGATGGTTCAGCCGCCGCTCCTTCATGGTCATGGACAGCATCAACAAATATGGGTGTTTATCGAAGAGGAACCAATGATTTTAGAATGGTAACAAGTGGTGTAGATAGGATGCGTATAGGACAGCAGTCAAATAACTCTGCCGAGGTTTGGGTTAATCAGGTTTCACCCTTTAGCGGAATTGATATTTTCTCAGCAACATCAAATTTAGATGGTGATTTTGGTATTAATGGTTACAACACACTAACTTCAGCTACCTTTGGTGGCGGGGTTTATGGTGAAACACGCTCAGCAGAAACTATTGGCGTTTGGGGCTTAAATACAAATAGCACCGGTACAGGTTTAGTTGGAGCAGGAAACGGGGAAAACCCTGTAACACTTTTTGCTGGCAGTGGAGGCTCTTTTATTGGAACAACTTGGGGTACTTATATTGAAAATACTTCTTTCGGTACAGGGGGAGCTATTTATAGTGTAAATGGAGGAGTTGTAAACCGTTACAACTATTATAATGGAACCCAATATAAAGTATTAGGAACAGGAACAGTATCAACAACTGTTGAAGATGTTGATGGTAATAAAGTTGTAATGCATTGCCCTGAAAGCCCTGAGATTTTATATACTGATTATGGCAGTGGAGTCTTGATTAATGGTTTTGTTCATATTGAGTTAGACCCCACCTATGCCAAAAATGTAACTATTAATGAAAAGCATCCTTTGCGTATAATCATCCAACTAGAAGACAATGAGAATTGTAAAGGGGTTGTTGTAAAAAACAAAACAAAAACTGGCTTTGATGTTGTTGAACTAGCTGGTGGTAATAGCAATACACCATTTACTTTTCAAGTTGTTTGTAATGCAGCCGATCAATTATTGGATAATGGTAAAATATCTAGAAATGCAGATATAAGGTTCGAACCATCGCCTGATAAGGCTGAAATAAGAACTTTAGGTTCAAAATCAAATCAGAAATAAATTATTTAGATCTAATTATTAAAAGGGAAGCTATTAAGCTTCCCTTTTTTTATTTTTGTAATTATGGATGCACATTTTTCATTTCTCGCGTTAGGCGATTCTTATACTATTGGTGAAGCCGTTGAAGAAAACCAGCGTTGGCCTATTCAACTAAAGGCACTTTTGCATGCTAAAGGTGTTGTTTTAAATGAGGTTGATATTATTGCCCAAACGGGCTGGACTACTGATGAGTTAAAAAAGGCAATTGATGATCATAAAATAACCCGTACCTATAACTATGTTAGTTTATTAATAGGTGTGAACAACCAATACAGGGGAAATCCAATTGATGTTTATGAGAAAGAGTTTAAGGAGTTATTGGAGATGGCTATTGGTTTTTCAGGTAATAACGTAAAGCAGGTTTTTGTGCTTTCTATACCCGATTGGGGTGCTATGCCTTTTGCAGAAGGGAAAGATCGTGCCAATATAGGAAAACAGATAGATACCTTTAATGCAGCAAATAAAAGAATCAGCCTGGAGCAAGGTGTTAATTATGTCGATATTACCCCAATATCGCGAATGGCATTAACTGATAAAGAACTTGTTGCTTCAGATGGCCTTCACCCTTCAGGTAAAATGTATGGTATGTGGGCAAACGAAGTTACTAAACGATTTTAGTATAATATGGGATAATAAAAAAGCCCCTTGGTTTACCAAGGGGCTTTTTTATAGTATTATAAAACAGAATTACTTGGTAATAACCATACGTTTAGTAATGCTCGTTTCGTTAGTTTTAATGGTGAAGAAGTAAACACCGCTGTTGAATTGGTCAACATCGATAGTAAATTTGTGTTTACCTGCTTCTACGCGACCTTGGTTAATGTCTTTAACAAGACGACCGTTCATATCATAAACTTCAAATGATACGTTAGTAGGTTTTTGTAATTCGTAAACAAAGTTTGTAACCTTATCGGCTGGGTTAGGGAAGTTTTGGCTGATTTTAACACCTTTAATAAAAGCGTTTTCAGAAACTGAAGTTACATCATAAGAAACGTAAGCCCATAGTGCCCAGTTTTGAGCTTCAAACCAACCGTTAGTGCCAACAGGAGAACCGTAGCCAATGTTTGAGTTTAAAGTTAAGTTAGGAATAAATGGAGGGATACGGGTCCAAGAGTTTTTGTAGTTACTTTGTTGTGTAGTACCACCTGAACCATCATCAATAGCACCAGCTATGATAGAGAAGGTATCGGCTTTATTACCTACATAACGCAGGTTAAAACCAATTTTCTGACCATTGGTAGTAGTAAAGTTAGGAGCGTGTGATATTAAAACTGATGCACCTGTGCCAATCCAGTTACCACCTGGAGAAAGTGTAGTGTTAGATGAGTCAACTGCAGACCAAAGAACAGTAGTTGTAGGTTGGTTAGAATTGTTAAGTGTTACAATTTCTGTGAAAATTTTATCGTACTCACCGCTGTTATTCTCATGTGTAACAATCGCAAAAACCGAGTCGATAGTGATAGGGCCGTTAAAGTAAGGGAACTCATTAATAGAGTTAGTGATGTCAGCATTGTCAGTATAACCTGCTAATGGACCGGTTACAGCAACTGCTGCATAGTTGATTGGGTTAATTCCTCCACCTGTGGTATCAGCTGCTGCATAGTTAGAGTTAAAAGTCCAAACATAGAACAAATCGTCAAAGTTGGCAGAGCTATAGTCTAGCCAGAAATTTTGCACTGCGTTTGTGCTTTTAACCGGACCTGATGTTGTACCAGATACATTTCTGATGTTAGAAATGTCTACACGGTGGTTGTTAGTAGCTAATCGGGGCAATTGAGCCATAGCGCCTAATGAAATGGCTGCGGCTGCAAGAGTAAGATAAATCTTTCTCATCGTTCTTATTTTTTTTCGTTTAAAGGTTAGACTTAATGCAAATGTAGGAAACATAACATTTACAAGAAAGAAAAGTTAAAATAATTTTCAAATAACAGTAAATATAAGTCTTACCGTCTATTTTATAATCAGTTTTTGAGCATAGCCAGTCTTTTGCCTGCTATTAACTAAGATGTAGTATATTCCTGCGGGTAAACCGTTCACAGATATAGATGTGCTTATATTATTATAAGTTAAAACCATTTTACCCATGTTGTCTACAATAGTAATATTAACATTCTTGTTAGCTTTTGGAGTAATGTTTACAACATCTGTAGCCGGGTTGGGCCAAATTTGTATAGGCTGCATAGGCACAGTACTTATAGATGTTGCCGTTCCATCAATAATAGGGAAAATTGCAAAATCAATATCCAGGCCCCAATTGTTCAGCATGGTAGACCATGAGCTATCAGCCACCTGCTCCCATGAGTTTTCAGAACTGTCAGCATCTGTATTTGTTGTGGTGTAGCAGGCAATTGTATCGCCCTGCGTTAGGGCCGAAAAATCAAAACCTACCGCAAACAAGGTATCAAAATAAGCAGGGGTATCGAAAAGGACGATATTTGCACCACTTTCAAATATTGATGATGTATCTATAGAAGATAAAGAAATTGTTTTGGTTCTTATAACACTATCAGGGCTAAGCTTTAAAGCAGTGGCCCCCTGACCGGTTGCTGTGCTCTTTAAGTCATATAAGTTAAACCTAACCCCCGAATTGACATCGCCTGATGACTGATTTTTATAACCTGCCCACATAATTACGCCTTCTACTGCACAAATATTACTTACACCATATACCTGTACTTTGGCTAAATCGCCAAAAGTGTTGTTACCTGATGCATAACCAGGAAATAATGGCTGAGACTTATACAGGGCAGGTGTTCCATTAAAAAAATCGCCATATAATGTATCACTAGCCTGTTGTACAGCATTATTTACTGTACCGCTTTTGGGTGTAGCGTTGTATGTTTTTTGTGCAAATAACTGGGCACTTACAAATAGGGTTGCCGCAAGGGCTAAAAATTTTCTGTTCATCAATAAATCTTACAAGTGCAAATATATCTTAAAAATGTACTCCTAGTCTTTTATAAGCTGCATAACATTGCATCTGAAACCACCAAACACAATATTTATGTTCTCAACATCATCATTCTTTAAAGGAAACAGCGATAAAAACGAATCGAAATCTGCTCCAATAGAGAATCAAAATCAAGAACCTTCCGTACCTTCAGCTCCACTAGTTAACGCAGGTGGTATGATAAAAGTATTTATTGTAGAAGACGATGCCTTTTTTGGAAAAGCTATACAGTTTACCCTTGAAAAAGAGCAGGATTATGATGTAACCCTTTTTACAAACGGGGCAGACCTTATTAAAAACCTGCCGGGCAACCCTGATATTGTTGTTATAGACTATAACCTGCCTGATATGACAGGTTTGGAAATTCTTCAGAGGGTAAAAACCTATAACGAAGAAATAGTACCTATTATTTTATCAGGCCAAAACGAGGTTGAAGTTGTTGTTAAGGCCTATAAAATTGGTGCTAAAGATTACATACTTAAAAATTCTAACGCCCATGTAGAGTTAGTTAACTCTGTAAAAACATTAGGTGCTACCGTAAAATTGAAACGCCAGGTTGAAGTTTTACAAGAACAAATTATTGACCGTCAAAAATATTCTAAGATAATAGGGGAGAGTAAGGCACTTTTAAGCGTTTTGAAGATGATTCAAAAAGTAGAAAAGAGCAATATGCTTGTAATGATAAACGGGCAAAATGGTACAGGTAAAGAAGGTATTGCAAGCGCTATTCACTACAATTCGCCCCGTGCCCGCGGTACTTATGTTACTGTAAATATGGCCTCTGTGCCTATAGACCTTGCCGAAAGCGAATTGTTTGGCCATGAAAAAGGAGCTTTTACCGGTGCAGATAACCGACGTATTGGTAAATTTGAAGAGGCAAACGGTGGTTCTATATTTTTAGATGAAATAGGCGAGATGGACCTTGGTTTGCAAGCAAAGCTTTTGCGTGTATTGCAAGAAAATGTTATTACCCGTGTAGGAAGCAACCGTGAGATTCCTATTGATGTTAGGGTAATTGCAGCAACCAACCGTAATTTGGCACAAATGTCAAAGGAGGGAAAGTTTAGAGAAGATTTGTTTTACCGCCTGCAAGGCTTCTTAATTAAGTTGCCACCATTAAATGAGCGTGGTAATGATATATTATTGCTAGCAAACTCTTTTTTAACTCAGTTTGCCAGCCAAAACAAGCTGGGTAACAAATCGATAAGTAAGGAAGCTAAAGAATTACTTTTGAAACATGAGTGGCCTGGCAACGTTAGGGAGCTTAAAGCAACCATAGAACGTGCAGCCTTAATGAGTGATGGCGATGTTATTACTGCTGAAGATATCTTGTTTGCGTAACACTTTTTGAAAAATTTGTTAGCACTTATTAGTAAGCTTTTTTAGATAAAATGCCTTATATTTGCTTGGTTGCATAGCGACGAAGCATGAAAAGACTTTACTCAATAGTATTAATTGGCTTTCTTTTTAGTTCTGCATCATTGCTAGGGCAAAGCGGAATGGTTGTTAAGAAATATAATCTTAGCACTATAAACCCTTTAACCAAAGTAGTTACTAAAGAACTTGAAAAGCTTACCCCTGATGCCTATAAAAGTCATCCAGAATATGGTATAAAACCTTTTAATGCACCCTGTACTGATTGTGTTGAGTTGGTAGACAGACGTACCGAATACTCTCGATATTATGTTACCAATGGTTCAAATGGTACTGAGTTTTATCAGGAACAAGGGTACTCAGCCCTAAATTATAAAGATGCAAATGGCAACTGGTTAAGCGTTGATATTCGACTTAAGCCTACTAACCAACCGCATTTATATTTTGCCCCGGCACAAGATCTTCCGGTATCGTTAGATGCAGGCTTGGGGTTTACTACTATTAATAGGGCAGGGGCAATCTTGAAATTTAATAATAAGATTGAACTAATTTGGGTTAATAATGGTGTTGAATCATCTTTAGGAACGGCAAATTGGGATAACTATGTTGTTGGTGATGAAGGAGCTAAGGTTGTTGATGCATGGCCAGGCATAGATATTGAGTTAAAGGTTTATGATGGCAAAGTAAAATCTGACTTTGTTATTAAACAGCAATTAAGCTACACAACTGGTAAGCTTTTATTAAGAGATCATTTAGAGTTGCCTGTTAATTATCGTTTTGCAGGTGTACAGGTAAATCAACCGATAATAGGGGATTTGTCAATCAATACCGTTGATGGAACAGAGGCTTTTAAGTTTACTAAAGCCTTTGCATGGGATGGTGCTGCTTATTCCAACAGCGAAGATTTAGCATATATATTAAGCGACGAGAATTACCTGGACGTTGAAATCCCGGTTAGCTGGTTAAATGCCCCCGGGCGCCAATATCCAGTTACGGTAGATCCTTTGGTTAGTGGCACCAATACATTGCCAATAGGCTCCATTGCCGGCTCAGGTTACAATGCAACCTGCGGAATAGGTGGTTGTGCTTATAACCTGACTGTTCCTGTGCCTGCTAACTGCACAGTTACTGATATGCTATGGACATTTAATTACATAGCGACAGGCGGTTGTAACATGATTTCGGGTGCACTGGATTTACGTTTGGGCGGCTGCCGCTTTCCATCAAACCCTGGATTAATATGGGGATGTGGTGTAAATAACCCCGGAACCTGTACTACCAATAACCAAACAGTGTTTAATGAACTTGATGGTTGTTTACCCGCGCCGCAATGTGCATCTTACAACCTGCCATTTACAATGAATTTTTATAGATGCGCTTCTCCCGGTGCCTGCTCTAATACTTGCATAGCAGCAGGTACAGCATGGACAATGACCGTGCAGGGCCGCACTGTGCAAACAACCAGCGTAAGTGGTGCTCAGGTTATTTGCCAGGGGCAACAGGTAAATTTAAATGCTGCAGGTAATTTTGGCGTAGGCCCATACAGTGTTGTTTGGAATCCGGGTGGACTATCGGGTTCGCCCATTACTGTTTCCCCAAATGTAACCACTCCATATACCGTAACAGTTACAGATGCATGTGGGCAAATAGCTACGCAAACTGTAAACGTTAATGTTAATACTGTTGCAAACCCTGGTTTTACTATCAGCCCTGCAACTATTTGCCCTGGCGGTAATGTTACCTTAACAGGACTGGGTGTTGCGCCATTAGCCAATTACGACTGGCAAACCCCCGGAGCTAACCCTGTAAGTGTAAATAATCTACAAAATGCAACCATAAACTATGCTAATGCAGGTACTTATAATGTTACGCTTAATTATAATAGCAGTGGCTGCTTTGCCCCTGTTACACAGCAGGTAACTGTAAACCCTAACGTTGTGCCAACCGCTTTAATTTCAGTAAATCCAGCAATGCCGGTTTGCGCCAATACCCCACTTACATTTTTAGCAGTTATTACCAATGGTGGAGCTAACCCAATTTACAATTGGAAAGTTAATGGTGTGTCTGTTGGAAATGGTACAACTTATTCAACTTCATCATACAGCAATGGCGATGTTGTTACTTTAGACCTTACATCAAACGCTAATTGTGCATTACCCGCAACTGTTACATCAAATACAATAACTATTCAGGTTACTGCTGTTGTAACACCATCAGTTTCTATAACTGCAAACCCTGCAGGCCAAATATGTGCGGGTACTTTGGTTACGTTTACCGCAACGCCAACCAATGGTGGCGGAACCCCAACCTATCAATGGAAAATAAATGGAGGTAATGTTGGTGGAAATAGTGCAACTTACACGTCGGCTGCTTTAACAAACGGAGACCAGGTTAGTGTAGTTATGACACCAAGCCTTACCTGTATTAGTCAGGCTACAGCCACATCCAATATTATTACTATGACAGTTGTGCAACCGGTTACTCCATCGGTTAGCATAACACAAAGTCCTGTAGGGGCAATATGTGCAGGTACAAACGTAACATTTACCGCTACCCCAACAAATGGTGGGGCTAACCCATCGTACCAATGGTCGTTAAACGGCGCACCTGTTGGGTCTAATTCTGCTACTTATTCAAATAATACGCTGCAAAATGGTGATTTTGTTACGGTTACTTTAACGTCTAATGCTACGTGTGCACAACCGTTAACGGCAACATCAAACCAAATTTCAATGGCTGTTAACCCGGTTATTACACCAACAGTAAGTATTGCAGTCAGCCCTGTTATGCCGGTGTGTTCGGGTACAAATTTAACATTTACCGCTACGCCGTTAAACGCAGGAGCAAACCCAAATTACCAATGGAAGCTAAATGGAGTAAACGTAGGTACTAATAGTAATATCTATGCCTCTACCGGTTTAGTAAATGGTGATATAGTTACCGTGGTATTAACATCAACATATACCTGCGCAAACCCATCTACTGCAACATCTAACGCTATAACGTTACAAATAAATCCGGTACTCGTTCCTTCGGTTGGTATTGTAGCCAACCCATCGGGTGCAATATGTGCAGGCACTAATGTTACATTTACAGCAAGCCCTACCAATGGCGGTACAACACCCGCTTATCAATGGACAGTAAATGGTACAAATGCTGGTATAAATTCAGCCAGCTTTAGTAGTAATACGTTAACTAATGGAGATGTTATTGCTGTTACACTAACATCGAGCGAGGGGTGCGCCAACCCAACTACGGCAGCTTCTAACACCATTACAATGACGGTTAACCCTGTACTGGTTCCATCTGTTACCATAATAGATAACCCACAAGGTCAACAATGCTCCGGAACGTCTATAACCTTTACAGCAACGCCAGTAAACCCTGGTAGTAATCCAACCTACCAATGGCAGGTAAATGGCGCTAATGTTGGAGCCAATGCATTAACATATACTAATAATACACCTACCAATGGCGATGTTGTAACGGTTGTTTTGACATCTAATGCAACTTGTGTATCGCCTACAACAGCAACATCAAACGGTATTACATTAAATATTTTGCCAACGGTTGTGCCTACTAT
>JAIXUZ010000287.1 GCA_027483285.1 Bacteroidota bacterium | reverse complement strand
GTATCAAATTTCAATAGTTTGTCTATAAGTTCATTGGCTTTGGCCTCTACTTCTTCCAGCGGACAAACAACATCAATAAGGCCTATTTTTTCGCCCTCTTCAGCCGTATACAATTTGCCCTGCAACAGGTATTGATAAGCGTTACGCTCGCCTATCCAAAAATTATACATCCTGAAAATAGAGGGTGGTATAACAATGCCTACCGGAATCTCATTCAACCCAATGCGGTATTTACCTTCGGCCATAACACGGAAGTCGGCGCCTACAGCAAACACACAACCACCCGCCGGCGAGTGCCCTGTAATTGCACAAACTACAAGTTTAGGAAAACGGGCTACAGCCTCAAAAGCACCCGAAAAATCTTTCCAAAACTGGTACATTTTTTCCTCGTTATAATCGTATAGCTCAAGTACATCTAAGCCGGCAGAGAAAAACTCTCCATGCCCTGTTAACACAACTGCTTTAATGGCATCGTCGTTTTCCAGTTCTTTAAAAGCGGCAGTAAGCTCCTGCACCATTTGATGGTTGAACGTATTGGCCTTGCCGCGGTTTAAACGCACAGTTGCTTTAGCACCGTTGCGTTCTATCAATATAAAATCCATAGTTGTAATTTGATTGGGTAAAGATAATAATTAGCTGATAGCTTATAGCTGTTAGCTTGTAGTAGAAAAGACACCCGTGGTCCCTCTATCAGCTGTAAGCTACAAGCTATCAGCTATTCAAAAACCCCTCCAGCGCCGCATAAATCTCATCCAAATCAGCATCGCTAATGCAATATGGGGGCAGTGTGTATAATACGTTCCCCAGCGGGCGGAGAAAAACTCCCCTATCCATAAAATACTCGTGGGCGGTTTGGCCTATATTGTTAAAGTACGATGTCTCTTCATCGTTCTTAATTTCAATAGCCAATATAGTCCCTTTGTGCCGTATGGCTTTTACTTTAGGGTGATTGTATATCTTGGTATAAAAATCAAAATGGCGGTTGCTAATATGCTGTATGGCGGCAAACGTCTCTTGCCTCATCAGCAAATCCATACTGGCTAATGCAGCGGTACATGCCAACGGGTTGGCGGTAAACGAGTGCCCGTGGAAGAAGGTCTTCAACCTATCCTCACTTACAAACACTTCGTAAATAGTCTGGTTGCAGGTGGTAACGCCCAATGCCATAGTACCGCCTGTAAGGCCTTTACTAAGGCAATAAATATCGGGCTTGGTTGATAGGAACTCCGATGCAAACACTTTGCCCGTGCGGCCAAAGCCGGTAAACACCTCATCGCCTATACATACCACACCGGCATCTTTACAAACGCGGACCATTTCGCTTAACGCACGGCGTTCCATAACCTGCATTCCGGCAACGCCCTGCACCATCGGCTCAAATATAAACGCGGCCACTTCGCCGGTATTTACAATGGCCTGTATGGCTTCTACAGCTTCAACCTCCTTACCTTCAACCGGAACAGGCACTACCTCTACCTCAAACAACCAATCGTTAAAGGCCTGGGTAAATGCACTGCGGCTGCTTAACGACATGGAGCCGAATGTATCGCCGTGGTAGCTATCTGCCAATACTATTATCTTGGTGCGCTTTTCGCCTTTATTAAACCAATATTGCAGCGCCATTTTTAACGCTACCTCAACGGCTGTAGACCCATTATCCGAATAAAAAACACGGGTTTGCTCGCCGGGCAATAGTTCCAATAAACGCTCGGCCAGTTGCACCGCCGGTTCGTGGGTAAAACCCGCAAAAATAATATGCTCTAAGGTGCGCAGTTGCTCCGATACTTTATCTGCAATATACGGGTGAGAATGCCCATGCAGATTAACCCACCAGCTGGATATACCGTCTATGTATTTCTTGCCTGCCTCGTCGTATAAATAAGCCCCTTCGGCCTTAACTATACCTACCGGCAGCGGGCTACCTTTTTGTGGGGTAAACGGATGCCATATTACTTTGCTGTCGCGTTCAGCTAAACTCATTCTGTATATCTCTTCAACTTAATACTTTCGCCTGTTATGCGCCATCGTCCGGTCGCTTCAAAGGCTTGTACAAAGGTGAGGATAAATTGGTCATTACCGCTTTTAAAAATCACAGAAATTGGGCCCATATCAGCTGTTTTGCTTTCGTCAAGGCTGCTTAGTATATACGTTTCCACCCCTGATTTTACCTTTACAAACTCGGTTTTGGCCCACACTATACTTTTATTCGTCTTTCCGTCTTTCAGCACGTAGTTCACCTGGTCTATAAAAGCGGTATCAATACGTAGTTGCTCCAGTTTATAATCATCCCCTTGGTCTTTGGTGTAGCTGTAGCCCAGCCTTTTAGAGAACACCAGCGCCTCATCGGGCGTAGCCAAATAGGTACCAACCGCCTTAACATTCTCAGCCCGCAGGGCCTTAAAAAGGTAATCGGCCAATTCTTCGGGTGTTTTTTGCCCCCACATAATAGCAGGCAAAAGCATTAGTAGCAACACTATGCCCCTAGTTCTAAAAACTGAAAATAGTATAGTAAGTAATCTCATAGTTACTGTTTCATATCATAGTACACCCTGTCGCCAATGGAGTAACTCAAAATCTTTAAATCCCCGTTATCGTAGGTCACAATATAATCTTGTTTAGCATTGCCCCTTTGGTAATTAACGGTGTAGTTAAGTGTTATTACCCCTTCGGTATTCATTATACCTTTCTCTACTTCAGCTTTGACGCTGTCTGTTTTAAAATCTACTATATCGCCCAAGTCGTCATTCAACTTTTTAAACAGGTTTACATGCAGGGCATATTCGGGGTTCTCTTTACTAATGTTGGTATGCTCCATTGCCTTGTCGTAATTCTTCTTTTGTATCTCGCCCAAAAAGGTATTTACAACTTTTGTGCCTTGTTCAATATCTTCTTTGTTATTGATGCGTTTTTCAGAACTACAGGCGCCCAGCACCAGCGCAAGCATTAGGATAATAGCAAGTGTTGTTTTCATGTTTTTCAGATGGTTTGGAATGCCATCTTATACCCCAATACTACCTCTTTAGTTACAATAGGTTCTTCATTAATACGGCCCAGCATCGGTATGCCAGTATCCAGTATCACCCTTTCGGTAGCTTTGTTTTCAGCCCCGTTAATTATGATGCCTTTAATAGGTATGTTCCTGTTGATTAATGCTTCTATTGATAACAGGGTATGGTTGATGCTACCCAGGTAGTTACGCGATACCAATATCGCCTCGGCCTTGCAATAGGTTATTAAATCAACAACCATCAACCCTTTATAATTTAATGGCACCATAAGGCCGCCTGCCCCTTCTATTATCAGTGTATTTTCTGTTTCCGGTACTGCAATTTTATCCAGTTGAAGCTCAACACCATCTAACTCTGCTGCAGCATGCGGAGAGAGTGGCTCGGTTAAACTATATACCTCTGGGTGAAAAACCGATTTAGTATTCGTTATCAACGACTGTACTGTTCGCCTGTCGCTATCTGTTGTAGCACCCGACTGTATGGGTTTCCAGTAATCAGCTTCCAACGCCTCTACCAATATAGCAGATGCTACTGTTTTGCCTACGTCAGTACCTATACCTGTTACAAAATAACGCTTGGGTGCCATACCGTCTTCAAAATAAAACGTTTTACCCGATGTATCCTTGCCCGGTGCCGATGGTAGTTTAATTTGGAGCATTATTAGGCTTTTATCTTGTCATTCTCTCCCCCACTCTTCTTAAACAAGAAATAAAATGGTATACCCGTAGCTACAATTACCAATCCAAAGACCGAATTAACTACCTGGGTTTTACCTGCCTGGTAGTCATTAATGTCGTTGTTTAGTGTAACAACTAAAAACACTAACGAGAATGCAATAAATATAAGTGGTATTATAGGGTAACCCCAAACCTTGTAAGGGCGTTCAGCTTTAGGTTCGCGTATGCGGAGGATAATTACACTTACAGCTGACAAGGCATAAAATATCCACGCTACAAAAATGAGCATACCGGTAAGCATGTCAAAGGTGCCGCTTAATACTAATACACTTGACCAAACTGCGGCCCATATAAGCGATATAGCAGGTGTTTCAAACTTAGGGTGCAGTTTGCCAACACTTTTAAAGAACCGGCCTTCGCGGGCCATGGCGAAATAGATACGCGCACTCGACATAATTGTACCGTTTGAGGCACCAAAAGTAGATATCATAATGGCCAGGGCTACAATGATTACTGCTTTGCCTGTTACTGTGGCTACCGCATCAGTAGCAACCAACACTGATTTTGACATGCTGTTAATATCCAGCACATACAAATAAGCCAGGTTAATAATAACATAAACGGCAATAACCACTATCAAGCCCCAAAATAGGGCGCGGGCAATATTACGTTGCGGGTTTTTTACCTCGCCTGCAACAAAAGTTAGATTGTTCCAACCGTCATAGCCCCAAAAAGCGCCACCTATAGCAGCCATAAATGCAGCCAGGGTTATACCCTCAATAGGTATCGGGTCGATAATGGTACTTGATACTGCATGGGCACTACCGCCCCAACCAAACACCATGCCCACAATAAATACCATAGCAAATAATTTAAGGCCGGTAAACAATACCTGCACACGGCCGCCCATACTGGCACCACGTACATTTATTAGCGTAAGAAGCCATATAACACCAATAGTTAATGCTTTAACACCAAAATTTTCCAGCGGAAAAAAGTCTCCTACATATGGAATATGTAGTAATATCGATTTTTCTGTTACAGCATCAAACCTGGGGAGATTAATCAGTGTGCTGGTATATTCAGAAAATACATACGTAATAGATGCTGCCGAACCGCTTTGTATTACAAAAAAAGCCGCCCAGCCGTACATAAAGCCCGTAAAGTTGCCAAACACTTTTTTGTAGAACATAAATTGCCCCCCCGTAGCGGGTATCATGCCTGCAATCTCTGCATTGGTAAGGGCACCAAACATAGATACCACACCGGCTATTACCCATACCATAATTAACCAAAAGCCCGATTGAAGCTCGGCGGCCATGCTTGCCGGGTTTTTAAATATACCTGAGCCTATAACCCCACCAATAACAATAGATAGGGCTACCCAAAAACCCAGTGTGCGTTTTTCTTCTTTTTGTTCTGCCATGTAGCTAAGAAAAGAAGAATACAGGTAAATACATAACTAAGCCTTCACAACTTATTAACCACCACACATAAAAAAATCCCGCCTTTAAGGGCGGGATTTTTTAGTATCATTATAACCCTGTTACTTTTAGTGAGGGTTACTGTTTGAGTTTCGTTGCGCTGCTATAAGCTGGTTAGCATCATTAACCGTTACAACAGATAAAACCGCTGCTGGGTACACACTCAAAATTTGGTCTTTAGCTGTTTGTATTTGGGCAGCGTTATCAGGTATGGTAACAAGGTATGATTGTTCGGCTTTAATATAACCATTTAGTTTGCCAACAGTTAACACACCCATCAGTTTGCCGCGGGCTTCACTCATTGCCGATGCGTCCAACTTAACTAAAATAACCTTACCAACACTTGCTGGTAAATTAGATTGTGCCTTAACTGTGTTAACAGCTAAAAACATTGCAAAGAATGCGAATATGTATACCAGCTTTTTCATAGCGTTCAAATTTTCGTTTTTCAAATATATCAATTATTAAACCAAATATATACCTTTTCAGCCTTATAATTTTTCAAATATGTTCACTAATCTTACAACAGGGCGGTTATTTACAATGTGTTCTTCAACTATTTCATCCACATCGGCCAGCGTAACGTGCTTATAAAAAACACCTTCGGGGTAAACAACAAGGCTTGGTCCCCACTCGCAGGCATCTAAACATCCGGCCTTTTGGGCGCGTATCTCGGTGTTCAGCCCACGGTCTTTTATAGCTTTTTTAAAAGCGGCAACCAGTTCAAGTCCATTATCGTGCCCACAACTGGGGCGCGTACCGGCTTCTCGGTGGTTGGTACAAATAAAAATATGCCTGTTAAACCTCATTATAAAATATACTTGGTATTTGCCAATATGCGCTTAATACCATCTTCTAGCGTAATAGGATCGCGCTTAAGCAATTTTTTCATTTTCTCAGTGTCTGGCTGACGGCGGGTCATGTCGCCTTCTTCCAATGCATCTAAATAAACCAGTTGCGATTTTGAACCGGTAATATTTATTATCAGTTTAGCCAAATCAACAATACGAAGCTCATCGGCTCCGCCTACGTTTACTACATCGTTAATATATTTATTATCGTAAAAGGCATTAACACAGGCCTCAACATTATCTTCAATAAAGCAAAAGGTTCGTGTTTGGTTACCTTCGCCGTAAATAGTAATGTCTTTATTTTCTAATGCACGGCCAATAAACTTTGATATAACAAAGTCTTTACTTTGCTTGGGACCGTAGGTATTAAAAAAGCGAAAAATGGTAAAATCTAACCCATACTCTTTTTTAAACGAACGCAAATAAGCCTCGCCAACGTTTTTAACAATAGCATAAGGCAGGCGTGAATTTAGCGGTGTGGTTTCTTCATTTTGAGGAAACTCTACCGGCTCGCCATACACCTCGCTCGATGATGAGTAAAACACCCTTTTTACCCCGGTATTTTTTGACAATGTAAGGATATTTGATATCCCTTTTATATCATTTAATACCATTACCGGATTTTTTAAGGTACGTTTTACACCAACCAAAGCGGCGTAATGCCATACATACTCAAAACGGTAAGCGTAAAATATGCCCGATATATCTTGAAAATTATTTACATCGCACTTAATAAACTTAACGTTGTTGTGTTCTGATTTTGGAACCTTATCCATACTGCCAGTATGCAGATTATCAACCACAACCACAAAATTTTGTGGATTTGATGCCAGCTTTTCTACAACAGCACTACCTACAAAGCCTGCGCCGCCGGTAACCAAAATATTTGTTAAATCTGTTCTTATCATTTTTGCTTTTCCTACAATGAATTTATAACACTCAAAAGGTAGTTACCATAACCACTCTTTAACAACGGTTGTGCAAGTTTTTCTAACGCAGCAGCGTTAATAAACCCCGACTTAAAAGCAACCTCTTCTATACAGCCAATTTTAAGCCCTTGGCGTTCTTCTATAACCTGCACAAATTGCGATGCCTGCATTAGCGATGCAAACGTACCGGTATCAAGCCAAGCCGTTCCCCTGT
Source organism: Bacteroidota bacterium (assembly GCA_027483285.1). Lineage (GTDB taxonomy): Bacteria > Bacteroidota > Bacteroidia > CAMBQF01 > CAMBQF01 > CAMBQF01. The sequence continues at coordinate 849 of JAIXUZ010000287.1, read as the reverse complement.
CTAAAACCCCAACCTTTAGCAGATTGTTTTGCAGATAGTACTTGTTTACATCAGTAATCTCATACTCGCCACGGGGGCTGGGTTTAAGGTTTTCGGCCACTTCTATAACCGTATTATCATAAAAATAAAGACCGGGTACCGCGTAGTTCGACTTTGGTTTTTCAGGCTTTTCTTCTATTGATATAGCCTTTTTATCCTTATCAAACTCCACCACGCCATACCGTTCAGGGTCTGATACGTGGTAGGCAAATACCACCCCACCGTCAGGGTCATTATTCTCAAGCAACAAGTGATTTAAGCCTGTGCCGTAAAATATATTATCACCCAGAATAAGGGCTACTTTATCATTACCAATAAACTCTTTGCCAATAACAAAGGCCTGTGCCAGTCCGTTGGGCACCTGCTGCTCGGCGTAGCTAAAACTACAACCCAGCTCTTTACCATCGCCCAACAAGCGCTGAAAGCCTGGTAAATCGTGCGGGGTAGAAATAATTAAAATCTCGTTTATACCCGCTGCCATAAGCACCGACAGGGGGTAATAAATCATCGGTTTATCATAAATAGGCATAAGCTGCTTGCTTATTGCCATTGTAATGGGGTAAAGTCGCGTACCCGAACCGCCTGCCAGAATTATTCCTTTCATTATGGTTTTATATGTAAACTTGGCAAAAATAAGCTAATTCGCTAAATTTGTGGTTACAACAGGTGCAAGGTTTACATTTTAACCATTAAAAGTTAATGTTTTAACCATGCTGCAAAATGCAAAACCCCTGTTAATACTTATATAGAAGGCAATATGTCTAAAAAAAGGTATTATTTCAACACCAAGTCGCTATCGTACGAAAAAGT
>JAIXUZ010000155.1 GCA_027483285.1 Bacteroidota bacterium | reverse complement strand
CTACCAAAGGAGAATGCTCAGCTAAATGCTGGGCATTCTTTGTTTTAGGACTACCTGAAAGCTTTGCCCCTTGTGCGAAGTAAGAGATTATTGGATTTGATACACAGGTTCGATAATTGTCATTTTAAGAATAGGAAAATTAACAGCCGGAGGCTGTATCAATGCTAAATTCAATACCTTCAACTCATCGCAATCATCAACTGGTTTTGCCTGCGCTAAAGATGATGATGTTTTGTCACACTCTTTGTCAAAATTTCACACAATAATATCACGCCCATTCCCGTTATAGGCCTCAACAATAAATTTTTGCCCGTGTTTTATTCTCGCTGTACAATCAGGCATAAAATTTGCTATATCCATTCAGCTTAAAAATTGTAAAAACATGAAGAAGTACATTGTAATTTTTGCAGCAGCAGCTATTGGCGGTTTTTCATCGTTGGCCGCCTACAAGGCATTAGAAGGTAACGATGCAGGCACAACGCGTTTAGGCGAGGGCGCCCCAACTATGGTTAGGTACACATCGGCCACCCCTCCCGAAAGTGGCATAGATTTTACCACCGCCGCCGATATGACGGTGCATAGCGTAGTACACGTAAAAACCACTTATCAGCAAACCCAGTCTAGCAGTAACATGTTCGATCCCTTCCGCGACTTTTTTGGCGATGGTGGCGGAGGCTTCAACTTCCAGTTTCCCAACCAGGGCCCGCAACAAGGCAGTGGCTCAGGTGTAATTATATCTGAAGATGGCTACATTATAACCAACAACCACGTAGTTGATGGGGCAGATAAGGTAGACGTTACCCTTAACGATAACCGTAGCTACAAAGCCACCGTTATTGGCACCGACCCTAACACCGACCTTGCCCTTATCAAGGTAAATGAGAAAGGTTTGCCTTTCATCAACTTTGGCAATTCAGACGATGTTAAGGTAGGCCAATGGGTTCTGGCCGTGGGCAATCCCTTTAACCTAACATCAACCGTTACGGCGGGCATTGTTAGCGCCAAAGGCCGTAACATTAATATCCTGGAAAACAATCCCGGTGCGGGCAAATACCCTATCGAGTCGTTTATACAAACTGATGCGGCCGTAAACCCCGGCAACAGCGGTGGTGCCTTGGTAAACACCAAGGGCGAGCTTATAGGCATCAACAGTGCCATAGCATCGCAAACAGGCTCGTTTGCAGGCTACTCGTTTGCCATACCGGTAAACATTGTGCGCAAAGTAGCTAACGATTTGTTAGAGTTTGGCGAGGTGCAACGCGCGTTCTTAGGCGTATCTATCCAAAACATCACCTCAGACTTTGCCGATGAAAAAGGCATTAAAGATATTGTAGGCGTATACATCTCAGGCGTATCGCCTGATGGTGCCGCCGCTGATGCCGGCCTTAAAGAGGGCGACGTAATTTTAAAAATAAACGGCATTGATGTTAACAGCACATCGGGCTTGCAAGAGCAGGTGGCACGTAACCGCCCCGGTGATAAAATTACCGTTACCTACCGCCGCAGCGGAAGCACTAAAGACGTTAGCGTTACCCTTAAAAACAAAGATGGTGGTGTGGCTTACGTTAAAACCGAAAAGGGCTTGGCACTGGGTGCCGACTTTGAGGTACTTTCTAAAGAAGAAAAGGCCAAGCTAAAGCTTACCAGCGGCATTAAGGTTACTAAAATAAACAGTGGCCGCCTGCGCTCGTATGGCATTAAAGAGGGCTTTGTAATTACCGAGGTAAACAGCAAACCTGTAAACACCATTGCCGAGTTGCAAGATGCCTTTGACAGCGCCAAAGGCCGTGTAATGATACGCGGCGTTTACCCTGATGGCACCAAAGCGTATTACAGCTTCTAAATAGCGTTAAATGCCTTATAAACAGCCCCCAACCTTGTCAAAAGGTTGGGGGCTGTTAGGTAGAAGCGGGTGCTTAGCTTGCTTTTCACGTTTTTTTCAACTACGTTTGACCTAAATTTTAAACTTGGCATTATGAAAGCTATTGCTCTTAAAATTACCATACTAGTGGTGTCTGTAATGGCTACCCTTAGCGTTAATGCGCAAGATTTTAACGTTAAGCCCGGCGATGAGCTTACCTACCATGTAAAAACAGATACCAAGGAATACGACTTTACCGTAACCCTGAAAACCTGGAAACCCGACCTATCATTCGATTGGGTTATGACGGGCAGCGTAAGCAAAAAAGGCGCGGTTACATTTACCAATGCTGATGCATCTGATGCAATGGCACTAAGCAACTTTTTTACTGCCGGTGCGGTTACCCTAAAAGGCCAAACCAGCGTATGGGCCAGCAACAAGGTGTATAAGCTTCTAAAAAGCAACGTGGCGGCTAAGGTTGTTTTTGATGATGAAGCCACCGCCGATGAACTTTTAAACAAAGGCAACGCAAATACCGTTGTAACGGTTAATGGTTCGGTAACTACCTTAACTTACCTAAGGGCAGCATCAGACACAAAGCAACTTTGGATATTGGATAATGCAAAGAACCCTCTTATTTTGCGCATGTATATGCCAACCTGGAGGATAGAATTAGTATCAGTTAAGCAACAGTAAAAAACACAATTTTTTATATAGAATATGGACATAAGCGGAATTATTTCAATTAGTGGAATGGGCGGCTTGTTTAAAGTAACAGGCCAGTTAAAAAACGGATTGTTGGCAAAGTCATTAACCGACGGTAAAAACATTCCGGTGTATGCATCAAATAAAGTAAGTGCGTTAGAAGACATATCGGTATTTTGCGAGAGCGATGATATTCCGTTGAAAGATGTTTTTCAAAAAATTAAAGACAAAGAAAATGGTGGCCCTGCTTTAGATGCTAAAAAATCGGAAGACAAAGCCATTATAGCCTACTTTGGCGAGGTATTGACTGATTACGACCGCGACCGTGTGTACAAATCAGACATGCGCAAAATCATCGGCTGGTACAACCTTTTACAAGCAAATGATTTGTTGAAAGACGAAGCCCCTGTTGCCGATGAAGAAAGCGAAAAAGCTGACGAGGCATTGAAGAACTTTAAAGAAAAAGGCAAAGGCTCTGCTAACGTAGGTGCATCGGGTGGCGATAAAGTAGGCGGCGCACAAACCAAAGGCGGTAAAACTACTACCCAACGCAAAACAGGCATTTAATACTTTATAAGATTTGATTGAAAAAGGCTCTCCCCCTGCAAAGGGGGAGTACTCCTGCCAAAGGCGGGAGGGAGGGGGTAAAGCCCTACCCTAAAACAATATCACAACAGTGCCCCTAACGGGGATTTTTAATTTATATGAATCCGTTATTAGAAGCAGACGACGATAATTTATCACCTACTGAAAGGGAGATTGAAAAGGTTTTGCGTCCGCAGGGCTTCGACGATTTTGCAGGCCAACGCAGCGTGCTCGATAACCTACAGGTGTTTGTGTCTGCCGCCAAGTTGCGTGCCGAAGCTTTAGACCATGTGCTGTTGCACGGCCCTCCGGGCCTAGGTAAAACAACGCTGGCCAACATTATTGCCAACGAGCTTAATGTGTCTATCAAAACCACATCTGGCCCTGTGTTAGATAAGCCTGGCGACCTTGCCGGACTGCTCACCAACCTGGAGGCTAACGATGTGCTTTTTATCGATGAGATTCACCGCCTTAGCCCCGTAGTAGAGGAATACCTCTATTCGGCTATGGAAGATTATAAGATTGATATAATGATTGAAACGGGCCCTAATGCCCGTACCATCCAAATCAACCTTAACCCCTTTACCCTAATTGGCGCCACTACGCGTTCAGGGCTTTTAACATCGCCCCTGCGTGCCCGTTTTGGCATCAACTCGCGCTTAGAGTATTACGACGCGAAGCTGCTAACCGATATTGTTATCCGCTCTGCCGGTATTTTAAACATACCTATTAAGGAAGATGCTGCTTTTGAAATTGCCCGCCGCAGCCGTGGTACCCCGCGTATAGCCAACGCCCTGCTGCGTCGTGTGCGCGACTTTGCCCAGATAAAAGGCACAGGTGTTATTGATATGGAAATTGCACACTATGCGCTAGGCGCGCTTAACGTTGATAAGAATGGCCTTGACGAGATGGATATTAAAATACTTGCTACCATTATAGACAAGTTTAAAGGCGGCCCTGTGGGTATTACTACCATATCTACCGCCGTAGGCGAGGAAGGCGAAACCATTGAAGAAGTATACGAACCTTTCTTGATACAGGAAGGCTATATGATACGCACCCCCCGCGGCCGCGAGGTTACCGAGATGGCGTATAAGCACCTTGGCCGCAACCCGCTTAACCGCATTGGTGGCTTGTTTGGGGAATAAGTACTTAGTTTTATGGGTTAAAATATTAATCCCGATTACTTTATGTAGTTGGGATTTTTTATTGAATATATGTGATTTGGGATAGATACTTGGCAGTTTAGGTGCAATTTAAGCTCTGCTTTAATACCTGTACGGCAATAAGTTGTTATGCGCATAATTGGCCCTTTTTTCTACCTTAGCAGTTATGAAAATTGTAGAAGTAACTACTCCCCAACTGGGCAAAATATGGGTTAAAATGTACTATGGGTTCTATAAAAACGACCCTAACTTTATCCCTCATATTGAATCTGACATAGAAAGGATTTTTGACCCTGCTAAGAACAAATTTTACAAGCATGGCAGAGCTGCCCGCTTTTTATTATACGATAATAATGAGCAACTTATTGGCCGCGTGGCCGCCTTTGTAAACGACCGTACCGCCACCACCTACAAGCAGCCAACAGGAGGAATGGGCTTTTTTGAGTGTATAGACAATCAGGAGGCTGCCAACCTGCTGTTCGATACCTGCAAAAACTGGCTTAAAGAGCAAGGTATGGAGGCAATGGATGGCCCTATAAATTTTGGTGAGCGCGATACCTTTTGGGGCTTGCTGGTAGACAATTTTACCGACCCCAATATTTACAGCATGAATTACAATCCGCCCTATTACCGAACGTTGTTTGAGAGTTATGGATTTAAACTATACTTTGAGCAATATGCTGTAAAGCGCGGAATGGTTGATGCGCAGCAGGTGTATTTTGACAAGAGCGAAGAAATACGCAAAGACCCCAACTTTAAAACCACCACCATACGCGGTATGAGCTGGGATAAGGTGGCGCAAGACTTTATGACCGTTTATAACGATGCCTGGGGCGGCCACGACGGGTTTAAAGAAATGACATTGGAGCAGGCCCAAAAGGCAATGGGCAAGCTGAAACCGCTGGTTGATAAGGATATTGTTTTATTCTCGTATTACAAAGAGCGCCCCATAGCGTTTTATGTAAACATACCTGAGCTTAACGAAACTTTTAAGCACCTTAACGGCAAGTTAGACCTTATAGGTAAAATCAAGTTTCTGTATCATAAATACCGCCGCACATCGCGAATTATGCTAGGTATAGTGTTTGGCGTTGCGAGAGATTTTCAGGGCCGTGGCGTAGAGGCTGCACTTGTTATTTATGGCCACTACCATATATTGCCGCTAAAGCGTTACGATACTACCATTATTAGCTGGTTGGGCGATTTTAATCTGAAAATGCTCAAGCTGAGAGATAATCTGGGCTTTACCAACTGGCGCACCTGGATAACCTATCGCTATCTTTTCGACCCCACAGCACCCTATGAAAGGGCTCCTATGCTTGGTGGAGAGCACAAGCCAGACAAGGAATAGCAAAGTTTTTTAAGTTTTTTTGCTTTATAGGTTGGGTTTTTCAGATAAATCAATATCTTTGCACCCGCTTTTAAACAAAAGCACCAGTGCGATTCCGTAGCTCAGCTGGTAGAGCAATACACTTTTAATGTATGGGCCCTGGGTTCGAGTCCCAGCGGGATCACTAGAGTAAGGCTCGAAAGAGCACAAAAGCCCTCAAATCAGCGATTTGGGGGCTTTTTCATTTTCGGTAAACATCGTTAAAACCCGTTTTGGACACTTTTTCTTTCGCCAGTTATTCACCAAAAAAGAAAATATTCACCAAAATTTTAAATGATGTCAAATGTTACATTCTCGTTCTTCCCTAGTGTATCTAAGAGAGGAAACAAAAATACCACAACCCCTGTGTACCTTCGGGTACTTTTTAAAAGAAAAAAGGCTGAGTGCCGACTGAATCTGGAGCTATCTGAATTAGAACTGAAACATTGGCACCCGGTCTTTATGAGGGTAGAATTGCCAAACTGCTTTGTGAAAAACCTATACCAGGAAAACCATATTTGACTAAGCCAGGGATGACTGAACTTAGTGTTTTGGGAAATATAAAGAAGTTTAGAACGATATTTGACCAAGCTACTGAAGAATGATTGTTAATCAAAAACCCTTTTAAAAGGCTAAAACTGAGTAATCGGTCGCCCAGGAAGCCCCGATGCTCAATCGAACAATTAAGGCGCTCTACAAGCTTCAAGATAACCTTACAACACATGAAGAATCATACGAAGTTGCATTTTTTGTAGAATGTGTAGTATGGAAATTTAAAAGTACTCCCCCTACCTTAGGGGAGTGTTTTTAAAACACCTGTTTTAGTATCTCCGGCTTTTCGTTGTATAGTTTCACTATCAGCTCGCCAAAGAGGGTGTTGGCCCAGGCAAACCATTTGCGGGTGTAGTTGGTGGGGTTATTTTTGTTAAAAGCCTCGTGCATAAAGCCGGTGCCGGCGTGGGTGGCTTTTAGCATTTTAAGGCATTGGGTTATCTCGGTATCGTTGATGCTGGTTAGGGCGCGCATGGTTATACTCATGGGCCATATCATATCCATGCCTACATGCGGGCCTCCAATGCCCTCGGCATACTGGCCTTTAAAAAAGTACGGGTTATCGGCGCTTAGCACAAACTTACGGGTGTTTTGGTACACTTCGTCGGTTGGCTCTACGCAGCCCAAGTAGGGCAAGCCCAACAGCGATGGCACGTTGGCATCGTCCATGCACAGGGTGTTGCCATAACCGTCAACCTCGTAGGCCATTATTTTGCCGTGTACGGGGTGGTTTACAAAGGCGTGCTTTTCTAGCGCCTGCCCAATTTCGTTTGCCAGGGCGGTGCACTCGGCAACCATGGCAGCATCGTTAAACACCATGGTGTATATATGCGCCAGGTGCATCAAAGCTTTGTGGGCAAACAGGTTAGAGGGGATTAAAAAGGGGTAGATGCAGGCATCATCGCTGGGGCGGAACATAGAGTGTACCAGACCTACCTTGTTGGTGGGGTTTCCGTAGCCCGAAAGCGGCAGGGTATCGGTAGACGTTTCGGTAATGCGCTGGAACTTATACGGGCCATTGTCGGTTTTGCGCTGCTGAGCCTTAAAGGTGGCCAACACGGCGCGGGCGGCCTTTTGCCACTCATCGTCAAACACCGCTGTGTCGCCTGTGGTTTGCCAATAGCCATGGGCCAGGCGTATGGGGTAGCATAGCGAGTCTATCTCCCACTTACGCTCGTGCAAATCGAGCTTCATGGTGGTTTTGTCGGTTATCCAGTTGCTGCCGGTGCGGGCCTTATTAAAGGCATTGGCATAAGGGTCTATATTGATGCAGCGCGTTTGGCGACGGATAACGCCCTCTATAAGCTTCTTCAGTTCTTTGTCTTTAGTAACCAGAGGAAGGTAAGGCCACACCTGGGCGGTGCTGTCGCGCAGCCACATGGCTTTAATATCGCCGGTAATAACAAAGGTATCGGGCTTGCCGTTAAGCTCGCCAACGGTTACGGTGGTATCTAAGGTGTTGGGGTAACAATTCTCAAACAGCCAGGCAATTTCCTCGTCGGTAATGGCTTTTTTCACTTCTATAATAAGGTTCTCCACGGCATCGCTGGTAAACCTGCGGTTGGCAGGCAACGGGCGGTTTGATGTAAAGCCTGTGAGCCCAAAGGCAAAGGCGTTTTTATGTAAGCCGAGCGCCAGCCCTGTAGTAGCAATGGCGGTGGTTTTAATCATGCTGCGGCGGGTATTTTTCATCGCTATACTTTTACTGATTACCGACTACTGACTTCTGACTACTATTGTAAGCAAACCACGCTATATAGGCATAGCACACCAGGGGGATAACAAAGGCTTTTTGCAGGCCGAACTCATCAGCGAGGGCACCTTGCAACAATGGAATTACCCCGCCGCCAACAATGCTCATTACCAGCACTGCCGAGCCTTGGCCCGTAAGCTTACCCAAGCCGTTTATACCCAGCGTAAATATGGTGGGGAACATAATAGAGTTGAACAGGCCTACACATATAATGGTAACCATAGCGGCTTGTCCGCTGCCCAGCATAGTGGCTATTACCAGGCACATGGCGGCAATAGCGCTTATGCCCAAAGCCTTGGCCGGTTGTATTTTTTGCATGATGAAGGAACCGGCAAAGCGGCCTATCATAGCTGCCAGCCAGTAGTACGATACCAGCTTGCCAGCCGCTTCTTCTTTTAAGCCGCCTATATGGGGCTGGCCAAAAAAGTTGACCAAAAAGCTACCGATAGAAACCTCTGCCCCTACATATACAAATATGCCTATGGCGGCAAGCACCAGGCCTTTGTGTTTCAGGGCATCGCTAAGCTTGGTATTGGCTGCACCGTGGTCTTCTACATTGGCTATTACAGGTAGCTTTACCACCGCCATAAAGCCGGCTAAAAGCAACAATGCAATCGCTAAGCCTATATAAGGCACCTGTACCAGGTTTACCTGTTCTGTTTTATAGGCTAACAAATCGGCGGGGTTTAGCTTTTGCATAGCATCGTTGCTTAATGCATCGGCGCCCAGTATAAGCATTGCGCCTACCAATGGCCCAAGGGTATGCCCCAACGAGTTTAACGCCTGCGATAGGGTTAGCCTGCTGGAGGCTGTGCGCTCAGGCCCCAGCACCGCCACATACGGATTGGCTGCTACCTGTAACACCGTAATACCCGATGCCAGCACAAACAGCGCGAGCAGAAACATAGGGTACGATACCAGCACCGCAGCGGGGTAAAACAGCAACGCGCCAAGGCCAGAAAAGCCTAAGCCCGTAAGTATGCCTTTGCGGTAACCAAAGCGGCTTACTACCCAACCCGCCGGAAGCGACATGGCAAAGTAGGCTATAAAAAAGGCCGACTGTACCAGCATCACCTGTTTAAAATTAAGTTGGAATACCGACTTAAGGTGGGGTATTAAAATATCGTTGAAGGAGGTTAAAAAGCCCCACATAAAAAACAATGATGTTAGCGCCACCAGTGCCGATGTGTAGCTGGCCTGTGTATTGTTTTGCGAAGGGGTATTAAGAATGGGTG
>JAIXUZ010000211.1 GCA_027483285.1 Bacteroidota bacterium | reverse complement strand
GCGACTACAGCTATACTGTAACAGGCTGGATTACAGCAAATGCAGGAGAGGAGTGTGTAACAGATGCCATAGCATCTCAGGTAGTAATGATGTATGTGCCCGACAGTGATAAAGAGGGAGACAACGTATACGTTATAACCGAAACAGGCGAGGAATATATTATTGACTTTAGTTCTATGGTACCAAAGCCCGTAAATGTTAAAACAATCGCATTTATACCCTACCCATCAGAGGCTAAGACATTTACAGGCAAAGACACTCTATATTACGATTAGATATACTCCCCCGTATAAGAGTTTTTGCACTTCTTCAAATCTTCGGGCGTGCCTTCAAAAATAAGGTGGCCGCCTTTGTCGCCGCCCTCGGCACCAAGGTCTATAACCCAATCGGCACAACGGATAACATCTGTATTATGCTCGATAACAATGATGGAATGGCCTTGTGCAATTAATGCATCAAACGACTTAAGTAGCTTATTAATATCGTGGAAGTGAAGGCCTGTGGTAGGCTCATCAAAAATAAACAGGATATTGCCCGCGGTAGAGCCTTTGGTAAGGAACGATGCCAGCTTAATACGTTGTGCCTCTCCACCCGAAAGTGTGCTGCTTGACTGCCCTAAGTGGATATAGCCCAAGCCTACATCAGCCAGGCATTTAAGTTTGCCTACCAGGCGGTTTTCCGGTGTTGTTAGTTTTTTACTGCTGCCGAAGAATTCAATGGCTTCATCAACCGTAAGTTCTAACACCTCGTATATATTTTTGCCGTTGTAGTTTACTTCCAGCACCTCATCTTTAAAACGCTTACCCTTGCAGGCTTCGCACTCCAAGCGGATGTCGGCCATAAACTGCATTTCAATTTTCACTTCGCCATCGCCCTCGCACACCTCGCAACGGCCACCCTCTACGTTGAAAGAGAAGGTAGATGTTTTGTAAGCACGCTGCTTGGCTAACTGCTGCGAAGCGAACAGCTCGCGGATATCGTCGTAGGCTTTTATATACGTAACGGGATTAGAGCGTGATGATTTACCAATTGGGTTTTGATCGACAAACTCTATTGCCGACAAGGAACTTACGTTGCCTTCCAGCTTATCGAACTTACCTGTAAGCTCGCCGTAGCCACCGTTTAGCTTTTTAAGCGCGGGGTAGAGTACTTTTTTTATCAGTGATGATTTGCCCGAGCCGCTAACGCCTGTAACAACGGTAAACACTCCCAAGGGGAATTTAACATCGATGTTCTTTAGGTTATTTTCGCGGGCGCCTTTTACGGTAACGTAGTTGCGCCATTTGCGGCGTTGCTCAGGCGCTTCAATTTTAAGTTTGCCTGTTAAATATTTGGTGGTGATGGTGTCTGCCTTTTTCAGTTCACTTTGGTTGCCCTGAAAGATAACGTTACCGCCTTTAACACCGGCTTCGGGGCCAATGTCAATCAGCTCATCAGCCGATAGCATAATTTCCCTGTCGTGCTCAACGATAATAACAGTATTGCCCACATCGCGCAGGGTTTTAAACACGCCTATCAAACGTTCGGTATCACGCGGGTGCAGGCCTATGCTAGGCTCATCTAAAATATACATAGAGCCCACCAGGCTGCTGCCTAACGATTTTGCCAGGTTGATACGCTGGCTCTCGCCACCCGAAAGGGTAGACGACAAACGGTTAAGGGTTAAGTAGCCCAAACCAACATCGCATAAAAATTGCAGGCGGTTTATAATCTCAACCAACAAGCGCTTGCCTACTACGGCATCGTGCTCGTTTAGTTTGATGTTTTTGAAATGCGCAAGGCATTTTTCAACCGGTAATAATACTATTTGCTGAATAGATTGCTTGGCCACTTTTACATAGCCGGCATCTTTGCGCAGGCGTGTTCCAAGACAATCAGGACAAACGGTTTTACCACGGTAGCGCGACAGCATAACGCGGTATTGAATTTTATAGGCTTGCTCTTCCAGTTCCTTAAAGAAATCGTTAAGGCCGGTAAAGTATTTGTTGCCCTCCCACAGCAGGTTTTGCTGTTCTTCTGTTAAATCAGAATATGGGCGGTGAACAGGAAAATCGAACTTCAGGGTGGCCTTTAAAAACTTGTCTTTGTAAAGGCTCATTTTTTCGCCTTTCCAAGGGGCAATGGCACCCTCGTAAATAGACAGGCCTTTATCAGGAATAACCAAATCAGGGTCGAGGCCAATAACAGAGCCGAAGCCCTCGCAGGTTTTGCAAGCACCGTAGGGGTTGTTGAACGTAAACAGGTTTACGTTAGGTTCTTCAAACGTGATACCATCCGCCTCAAAACGGTTAGAGAATTCTCTCTCAACGGGGTTTTCATCGCCAACTGTAACCTGCACCAAACACGCTCCATCGCCTTCAGAGAAAGCGGTTTCGGCAGAGTCGATAATGCGGCTGTAGTTATCTTCATCCTCGTGGTTAACCACCATACGGTCGGCGATAACGTACAAGTCTTTTAGCTTCTTGATTTTATCGGGCTTGGCAATGGCATCGTCGATACGGATAATCTCGCCATCAGCATAAATACGTGCAAAGCCTTGTTGCAATAGCAGCCCCAGTGTTTGTGCGGGATTTTTAGGGTCGCGCAGGCGGGCGGCAAACAGAATAAGCACCTTGGCACCATCGGCAAAAGTGTTTACATATTGAGCCACATCATCGGCGGTTTCACGCTTTACCTCTTTGCCCGAAACAGGCGAAATGGTTTTGCCCACACGCGCGTAAAGTAGCTTCAGGTAATCGTAAATCTCGGTAGACGTGCCCACCGTAGAGCGGGGATTGGTAGAGTTAACTTTTTGCTCAATAGCAATAGCGGGTGCAATGCCTTTGATGTATTCTACCTCGGGCTTGTTCATACGGCCCAAAAACTGTCGGGCGTAGGCTGATAAACTTTCGACATAGCGGCGTTGACCTTCGGCATACAAGG
>JAIXUZ010000080.1 GCA_027483285.1 Bacteroidota bacterium | reverse complement strand
TAGTAGTAAGGGTAGCTTTTATCAGTCGGGTGCTGGTTTGCCGAACTTACAAAACCCCTTGGCGGGTTTTTAACGTAGGCATTTTGCTCGGCAGGTATAAACTTGCTCCATGTAGTTACTGGCAGGCTACCATCCATTACGTAGCGACCCATTTCGGGCCAACGGTTTATAAACTTGCCTTGTTGGGTAATGGCTACATCGCCGGCGTTTGATGCAAACACAAAGTTTTGGCCGGGGCAGGCAAAGGTTTTAATAGCATCGCGGTAGTCGGCAAAGTTTTTTGCGCGGTTAAGTTTATGTAGGGTAATCATCTCGTTGCTCTGCATGTGTGCTGTCCAGCTCAGGGCATACCCTACACGCTCTTTAAACTCACCTGTAAAGTTCTTATCGTACACTACAGGGCCGTGGTGGGTATATACTATAGTGTCGTACAGCGGCTCACTACCGCGTATTTTAATGGTGTCTATTACAATTTTAGTTGCGGCCCATTTACCGTCATACCAGTATTCTTTGCGGCTGCTGTCTTTAAATTTTACAGAGTACCAGTCTTTCACATCGCGCCCGGCGTTGGTTACACCCCAGGCTATAGAGTCGTTAAAGCCAATTACAATAGCGGGCGACCCTGGTAATGTTACCCCGTAAACGTTTACGCCCGGAGCATGCAACTGCATCTCATACCATATTGATGGAAGGTTTAGGCCAAGGTGGGGGTCGTTACATAAAATGGGTTTGCCGCTGGCGGTTTTGCTACCGGCTACTGCCCAGTTGTTACTTCCGGTGCCGGGGTCTTTGGGGTCTAGCGTAGCATAGCTGGCGGGTATCAGGCCTTCGGCTGCTATTTTTGGTACAGAGTCTTGTTTTTCAGGTTCAAAATCCCATGCGGTGCCAACAGGTATAATAGGGCTTTCCAACGTGTCTATATAATCAGGGAAAAGCATATCTGTCATTTCCTTACCAAAAAGCTGGTAGCTGTTGGTCAGCTCAAAATCATTCTCCATGTTGGTAAGCATCTCTGCCATATACTTAAGCAGTAATGCTGTTTTCAGCATGTCCCATTGCTCAGGCTTATAGTCAAGCAGCTTGTATTCTATCGGCAGGTCTTTGTAGCTAAGCGAGTTTATATAGCTATTGATGCCCGCGGTGTAGGCCGTAAGTATCTTCTTGGTTTCGGGCTCTTCGTTAATGCGTATCAACGAGTTTTTAGCACCAAACACCATACCAGTGCGGCGTTTTTCGCGGTCAAAGGCCTGTACCTTGTCGTTCTTTCCCAGTATTTCAGATATCCGTCCTGATGCTGCATAGGTTTGAAACTCCATTTGCCAAAGCCTGTGTTGCGCGGTAACATAGCCCTGCATATAGTACAGGTCTTCATCATTTTCGGCAAAAATATGGGGCACCAAACGGTCGTCGTAATACACGTCTACCTTGCCTTTAAGGCCTGGCAGGTCTACGTCGGCCTGGTTAAACTTGCCAACTTTTTCGGCATTTTGCCAAAAACCATGAAAAGGGTCTAAAAATTTGCCAAACGGCGGCGCCGCGCCAATTTTGGTGTTCAACGCCCATACAAACGCTACGGTAAGTATGGCTAAAACCAGGGGTTTAATATATTTCATTTGCAGGATATTACAGCCTGCTAATTTATGATTTTAGGCGTGCCCTATACAGATATATGTAAAAAATTACGCAGTAGCGGTGGCAGTAAACTCTTGTGCGCTTTTTTGCGGTGCCGGCAACTTACTTATAAACGTGGCAATATTGTCTAAAGCCATGTCGGCTTCGGGCATAAAACCGGCTAAAGCATGCCATACATGGAACATGTCTTCCCAAATTTCCAGCTCTACATCAACTCCTGCTGTAGCTGCTTTTTCGGCAAATACAATGGCGTCGTCGTGCAAAAGCTCGTGGGTTCCAACCTGTAAAAGCAATGGTGGAAGGCCCGCAGGGCTAGAATACATTGGCGATGCCAATGGGTTGGTATAGTGGGTTTCGCCTAAATAGCGCATGGCCCATTCAACAACAGCGTCTTTGTCAATATAGGGGTCAAGCATGGCACGCTCGTTGTACGATGCACCTGTAGTACCCAAATCTAACCAGGGCGACAGGCCTATACCCGCTGCAGGCAGGGCAATACCCTCGTCGCGCAGTTTTAGCAGTGTAGCCATGGTTAAGCCACCACCAGCAGAGTCGCCGGCAATAACAATATTTTTTGAGTTGATGCCTTGCTTAAGCAGCCATTGGTAGCAAATCACACTATCCTCTAAAGCAGCCGGGAATACATGCTCTGGCGCTAAACGGTAGTTAATATGTATAGCCCTTACTTTACAACGCTTTGCAATGCGGGCTATAATGGGGCGGTGAGATTTTATTGACCCCATACCGTAGCCGCCTCCGTGCAAAAAGTACATAATAGTTTGGCTGTTTTCACAGCCTGCTGGTATTAGCCATTCGGCCTCTATGCCATCAATGTTAAATAGCTTTGCCTGCACATCTTTAGGTTTACCTAAAAAGCCAGTTAAAAACTCCATCCCTTTTCTAAAACGGTGGATAGGGTCGTTTTTGCGGTATAGAACCCACTTTAAAAAGCGGAATAAAAATTTAACCAAACGCTGCCTAAAGCCTAACTGGGGGTATGTTTTATGAAAGCTCAATTTCTAATATTAATTTTTAAGGGTGGCAAATGTAATCAAAAATTGAACAGTGCTTAGGCGTTTATGGTTTTATGTGCTTCGGCAAGGCGTTTGTCTATTTGCCCCGTTAGTATATGCCAGGCCATTACAAAGTCCGATGCAAAACTCCACAAGGGGTAGGTAAAGGTTGCCGGCCTGTTTTTTTCGATAAAAAAGTGGCCAACCCATGCAAATGCATAGCCACAGGGCAGCACAAATGCAAGTAGCAGGTAGTTATTAAAAACAAAAGCCGATACGGCTAAGGTTACAGCTAGTGATGTACCCACAAAATGTAGCATCCGGCAGGTGGGGTTAGCGTGTTCTGTAAGGTAATAAGGGTAAAACGTGCTAAAGCTTTTGTATTTTTTTTCCTTTGCCATGGTATACTCAAATTTGGGACAGTTAAGGTACGAAAAATATTGATATGAGGAAATGTAAGGGGTAAAAATAGCGGTTAAAGCCTCTAAACGCTACCCTGGATTACTCCCAACTTACTGCTAAATAAAAAGAAAGAAATAACTTTAGCCCATGAAGAATCTATTATTTGCCCTGTGTTCCGTAATTATAGTTGTCGGAGTTATTGGAGCAATCTTTTTTTGGAAATACAAGGGCACGGCTATAAGCTATTCCTACCTGTATTTTTGGGGTAGTTTTGTAATAATAGCATTAGGGGCTTTTGGACTAAAAATGATTGATAATAGCGAGTTTGCAGAAGTCGTAAAGCACAAAACCAATTATATAGAATTTGATATTGATTTGAGTAAAATTGAAGTGTTGGATAATAGATACTTTATTGAGAACGAGAAATACCATTACAGCAAAACCCCGTTAATGGATTTTATAGTAGAAGGCCGCAACCCTAAACAATACAAAGAAATCAATCAATGCCGATTTGAATATACTGTTATGTACAATGGTGATACCTTAACCTTTGTTAGCCCGATTATAAATAAAGACAGGGAAACGTTGATGTTTAAACTGTTTGCCCAAAAGCAAACTAAACTGCATCTTGATAAGGATGACTATAGCAACCATTATTTGGACTTAGACTTTCTAAAAGAATAAATTTAACCCCATGAAAACCCATATCCTTTTATTCCTTTTCATTACCACACTCCTGGCCTGCAACACACAGCCAGAGCCAAAGCCAACCATCGACATTCAGGGCCACCGAGGCGCGCGGGGCTTGTATCCTGAAAACACCATCGAAGGTTTTTTGCGTGCCATAGATATGGGCGTTACCACCCTTGAAATGGATGTTGTGGTTAGCGGCGATAGCCAACTGGTAGTTTCGCACGACCCTTACATAAACCCTGAGTTTTGCGATTGTGGAACAGTAAAGGAGACAATCAACATCTTCAAAATGCCTTACGATAGCGTTAAGAAATTCGACTGTGGTAGCAAACCCCACCCCCGCTTTCCAAAACAGAAAAAGATGAAAGCCTTTAAGCCCTTGCTATCTGATGTTATTGATACGGTCGAGGCCTACATCAAAGCAAATGGGTTGAAACCCATAAACTATAATGTAGAAACAAAAAGTGAAGCGCAGTTTGACGGTGAGTATAACCCACCCCCGGGTGCATTTGCTAAACGTCTGTTGGATATGGTGAAGAACAAGGGTATAGAACAACGCACATTTATACAGAGCTTTGACATGCGAACCCTGCGTTGGCTAAATGATAATAAAGCCCCTGTTAAACTAGTATTATTAGTTGAGAATGATTTGATAATGATTGATGGAATGCTTAAACCAGGCATTACTGATATTGGAGATGCTGTTAAACATTTGGGTTTTACCCCTGATGTCTTTAGTCCTAACTTTGAGTATTTGAATAAAGATGTGGTAGATAAAGTGCATGCTAAGGGTATAAAGATAATTCCCTGGACAGTAAATGAAGACCGCGACATTCGCCGTGTGGCCGAAATGGGGGTAGATGGCATCATTTCCGACTATCCTGATAAGGTGGTAAAATTGCTGGCCAAGCCCTAACAACAAACTTTTTGCATAGATTTGCGAATATGAACAAATCATACACCCTAGACTATGCCAATATCGGCTTAATGATATTGTCGTTCATCATAGCATTTTTCATCCCTTTCGAGCTGTTTTTGTTTTCTTATGCAGTGTTGGGGCCCTTACATTACTTAACCGAGATTGGCTGGCTACACCAACGCCAGTACTTTGCCAAAGGCAAGTACGATTTTGTGCTCTTTATCGTTTTCGGTGTTTTCATCACCCTATCTAATCTTGGTTTTGTAGAGTGGTTCAGGGTAAAACTATCCAACGGTGCCGTTATAGATTATAGCATCAAATTTATTTACCTGGCCTTTGTATCGGGCCTAATATTCGCATTTATAAAAGAAACCACCTTAAAAATTGCCCTGGTTATTTTAACATGGGTATCATTCCTGTTTTTAAGCAGCACAGGTAATTTCTTCTACAGCTTCTTTGGCATATTCCTGCCCACCATCATCCACGTGTTTTTGTTTACCGGCGCGTTTATGCTTTTTGGTGCTATGAAGGTGCGTAGCATACCCGGTATGGTTTCTGTTGCCATGCTGTTTATCCTGGCATCGCTATTCTTTTTTATCATACCCAACCAACCTGCTTACCAGGTTTCAAAATACAGCTTAGAGAGCTGGTCTGGGGGTTTTGACCAACTGAACTTCGCCCTTATAAAAATATTTAACCCCAGCCAGGCAAGGGGCATTGCATTAGGTTCTCCCGAATATTATAACCTGGTATTTAACACCGGCTATGGCTTTGCCATAGCGCGCTTTGTGGCTTTTGCCTACACCTACCACTACCTAAACTGGTTCTCAAAAACCAACGTTATCAAGTGGCACCAGGTGCCTAAAAAATACCTTATTGGTACAGTAGCTATTTGGTTAACTGCCGTTGGTATTTACTTATACGATTATACCACAGGCCTGCAATTTTTATACTTCCTAAGCTTTTTACATGTGTTGTTAGAGTTCCCGCTAAACTTTCAATCGTTTGTAGGTATTGGTAAAGAGGCACGAAATATGCTTATGGGTAAAACACAGCTGGCACAGGCAACGCCACAACCAACTACTAAAAAACGTTAATGAGGACTATACTGATTATCTTCGGCTTATTAATTTCAATAGGCATATACGCACAAACAGCGCCTGCCCCCGTGGCTAAAGATGTTGATACCGAACAGGAGGTTGACAACCCCGGTATGCACCAAAAACTAAAGCAGCGTTTTATTGATGGCCGAGTACCCTATATGCTGCCTATTTTAATAACGCTTATACTGGGCCTTACTATTAGTATAGAGCGTATTATCTATCTGAACCGTGCCCATATTAACAGCCAAAAACTATTGCGCCAGATAGAACCTGATATTGTTGCCGGTAATATTGATGCAGCTATGGAAACCTGCCGCAACACCCGTGGCCCCGTGGCTACTATGCTGCTACAGGGGCTTAACCGTGCTCCTTACGGGCTCGATGTTATGGAGAAATCAATCCTCTCTGCCGGCAACGCACAAATGAGTTTGTTGGAACGTGGCTTAACATGGGTATCGCTATTTATTTCCCTGGCCCCCATATTTGGCTTTTTTGGCACTGTAGTAGGTATTTTTATGGTGTTTGAAGAAATTGAGGTAGCAGGCGATATTGCTGTTTCTGTGGTTGCAGGCGGTATGAAGGTGAAACTTATTACCACCATTGGTGGCCTTATTGTGGCAATCATCCTGCAAATATTCTACAACTATATCGTATCTAAAATTGATAATATAGTGTACGATATGGAAGAGGGCGCTATTGATTTTGTAGATATGATGCTGAAAAGCGGCTACTATAACGACAAAAAAATATAACAATGGCTGAAGATGGCGGAGGCTGGGAATTGTTTGTTGCCAATTACGGTGTAGGGCTGGTTATGGCCTTGCTAGGCTTGGCTATAGGCCTGGTAGTCTTCTTTTCTGTTATGCAGGTAATGGTAAACCGCAAGGCAAACCTAAAGTCGCTAATGGGTGCGGGTATACTCTTAGGCATTTTCCTATTGGCATGGCTTATTGCTCCCCGCGATTTTAAAATGTCAGATATTGACAAGGGCATCGGCTCTCGCGATTCAGGCTTAATAGGCGGCGGACTGATTACTGTTTATATCCTTATGGCTACAGCCTTTGTTTCCATCGCTTTTTTCGAGGTTAAACGCGCTTTTAAAAAGTAAGTATGCTACGCGCACGCAGGTCTATTAGGCACGAAATTAATGCAGGCTCCATTGCCGACATTGCTTTCCTATTGCTCATATTTTTCCTGCTTACCTCTACCATGGACCGTAACTACTCCATGCGCCGTGATTTGCCCGCCATTAGTACTGATAACAGCGCCGTAGCCGAGCGCAATGTACTAACGCTTTCCCTTAACAATGTTGATGAGCTAAGCATAAACGGCAAGCCCGCTACGTTTGATAAAGTCAATACCCGCATAAAAGAGTTTATCCTAAACCCGGCTAACGACAAAGCACTTTCTGAAAAGGTAATTAAAACAGTTAAGCTGTTGGGAGAAGTTCCCATATCGGCTGGCGTAGTAAGCATTAAAACGGATGATAATACTTCTTATTCAGCCTACTACAGGTTGAATGATATGATTAACAAAACATTTTTAGAGCTTAAAGACCAAAAAGCGCAAAAGGTGTTTGGCCTTAGTTATGGCAAGCTTGATGAATACCGCCGCAAAGCTATTGATGAGAGTGTACCTGTAAACATAAACGAATAATTATGTTTAGAAAGAAAAGAGCCCGTGAAATGCCCACCGTATCGACAGCCGCGCTGCCCGATATTATTTTCATGCTCCTGTTTTTCTTTATGATGACATCTACCATACGCCGCCATACCGCTAAGCTCAACGTAAAGTTGCCCACTGCCCAAACGGTAGAAAAACGTACCGATGCTGAAGGGGTTTGCTTTGTTTATATTGGCCAGTCGCGCAGCGGTGCAGCGGGCATGTTGGTGCAGGTTAATGAAGATTTTGTTGAGCTGAATAAAGTGGGTGTGGCAGTTACAGCTGTAAAAAGCAAGCTTACACAGGCCAAACAGGACAAGTTTATTGTATCGCTAAAAATACATAAAGATGCCCGCATGAAAATGGTAAAAGACGTTAAAGCCCAGCTTAAACAGGTAGGGGCTATGCAAATAGATTATTCAGGAACACACGCAACCTTTTAGTTACTATATTTACATTACAAATACACATAAAATGAAGAAGTTTTTACTTATTGCAGCCTTTTCTTTAGTTGCTTTTGCAGCCAATCTAAAGGCCCAGTACACTACTACAAACCACATCTCTGGTTTATCAAACCCTGTAGCTTTTGCCTTTACGCCCGATGGGCGCATATTGGTTACCCTAAAAGCAGGTACTATTAGAATATTTAATGCTGATGGCTCTACTATTGGCAATTTTTACAGCCTTACCGATAGTACTTTCAACGATTTTGAACGTGGCCTGCTGGGTATAGAGGTAGACCCCGACTTTGCCACCAACCACTATGTATACGCATACTATAACCACCGCTTCCCTAATAACTCAGGTGGAAACGCACAACAAAAATTGCGTGTGGTTAGGTTTACCGAGGTTAACAATGTTGGCACAAACCCAACAATAATTTTGAGTCTTACCCCGGGCTATTCTATAGCTGGCAACCACGTGGGCGGCAATCTGCGTTTCCGCCCGTCAGAGCCAGATAAGTTGTATGTTACCATTGGCGAGCTTGCTGTACCTGCTAATGCACAGTTGCTTACCAACCCCTATGGCAAGTTTTTACGTATAAATACAGATGGCACCATACCTACTGATAATCCTTTTTATGATGATGGTAACCCA
Organism: Bacteroidota bacterium; assembly: GCA_027483285.1. Taxonomy (GTDB): domain Bacteria; phylum Bacteroidota; class Bacteroidia; order CAMBQF01; family CAMBQF01; genus CAMBQF01. Next base: position 31,045 of record JAIXUZ010000080.1, on the reverse strand, counting down.
GCCACCGGCAACGACGACCGTATTTGGAGTTATGGCCACCGCAACGCATTCGATTTCTGCTTTAGCACTATAAACGATTCGTTATACTCTACAGAAAATGGCCAAAATACATGGGACGAAATGAATATTGTTACCCGTGGTAAAAATTATGGTTGGAATTCTTGCGAAGGCGATTTTTTAAACGGAAGCACGACCAACCCCTGCACTAATGTTAACTTTACTGCACCTATTGAAACGTGGGGAACTCCCCTGCCTGCTATTACTGGTATAGTACATTACACATCGTGCCTTATGCCTGAGTTTCAAAACCATTTATTGGTAAGCGATAATGATAATGGTTACATATACAATTGTACATTAGATAATAGCCTTACAACAGTTGTTAGCCGCCTGCAGGCTTTTGATTTGTTGGGTTTAACAACCCTTCACCAGGGTGCCGATGGTTACTTGTATGCCCTAAACGGCGGTTATGCCCCCAATGGCAGGTTATATAAAATTGGGCCATCTAATCCTCCGGGCAACCCATCAGCTAATATTATTATTGGTATTGTGCCTAATGAGGTTTGCCTTGGCGACTCTTTTATGGTTATGGCTAATGAAGACCCTTCTAACCTTACCTATGAGTTTACCCTTTCAGGCCCTAATAGCACAGAAACTATTACTTCAACCACCGCTACAACTTATATTACCCCAACTGAAACCGGCCCGCACGATTTATCATTGGTTACCAGCAATGGTTGTATCACCGCATCGGCACAGGCCGCCAGCTACCTTACCGTATACCCACAACCAACCTACACGCTAAATACTGTTAATGCCAGCGGTGGGCCAAACGGTAGCGCATGGTTAAGTAATTATGCCAATGTAACATCTATTGTCTGGCTTGATGCAAATAACCAGTCCTTATCGTCTAACGATAGCATTAATAATCTGCCAGCTGGAACCTACAGCGTTGTTGTTAGCAATGGCGCTGTTACAAACACCTGCCAAACAACAGAATCATTTACTATTGATATTGGAGGTTCGGTAAGCGAGTTTGCAGCATCAAAAATTAACATGTACCCCAACCCGGCAAATAGTAGCTTGTTTATCGACCTCAATAAGCTTAACAACAAGGTTACCACAGCGCAGGTGTTTAACAGCACAGGTGCATTGGTAATGAGCCAGCCTGTTAATGGCAAAAGCCTTATACAGATTGATGTTAATGCCCTGCCAAGTGGCATATACTCAGTATTGCTAAGCAATGGCAAACAAAGCTATGCTGCGCGTTGGATAAAGAATTAAGAAACGTGTTTTTGATAGATATGAAAAGGCTCCGAAAGGGGCCTTTTTTATTTCTTGTCTTGCTCTGCCTTTTGCGATGCCCTGTTCTTTATTAGCGTGCGCACAATGGGTATAGCGGTAACAAAAACAAGCCCGGCAACTATATAGCCCATATAGTCAGATAATATATCGCCAAAAATGTAGCCTATAGTGCAAAAAGAGCCTATCCACAACGCCGATCCTACAAGGTTATAAAGCATAAACGTTGCAGGTTTCATTTTTATAATGCCTGCCAGTATTGGCGCAAACGTACGGATAACAGGCAAAAAGCGGCCTATTATTAAGGTGCTGCCGCCGTATTTTTTGTAGTGATCTTCTGCCGATCTTATATAGCTTTTCCTGAAGAATAAACTGTCTTTGCGCTTATACAATGCAGGCCCGGTGCTATAACCAAACCAATAGCCTGTTAGGTAGCCCAGTATAGCTGATGCAATAAGGCACAACTCTACAATGTAAATAGGTTGGTCTATAAACCCTGTTGATGTTAAGACCCCAGCAGTAAGTATTAACGAGTCGCCGGGTAGAAAGAAACCAAAGAAAACGCCATTCTCAACAAAAACAACAATGCAAAGCAATACCAGCCCCCCATATTCAATAATTGATTTGGGGCTTAACAGGGTTTGAATAAACTCCCATACTTCCTGCATATTAAATTGCTTGTTTAGCGCGCTGTTTTTCTATCCTTGCCGATACAATGATACTGATTTCGTACAACACATACAGCGGAACAGCTACGAGCATTTGCGATACTACATCGGGTGACGGTGTAATAACAGCTGCCGCTATAAGTATAACTACTACGGCATGGCGGCGGTATTTGCGCATAAAGCCGGGAGTAAGTATCCCAAGTTTAGATAAAACGTATGATATAATAGGCAACTCAAAAACCAACCCGGTTAGCAGGGTGGTTACCGTTACAATAGATATGTACGAGTTAAAATCAATCATGTTTTTAATCTCGTCGGTAATCTGGTAATTGCCTAAAAAATTAACTGCCAATGGCGATACAATAAAGTAGCCGAATAATATCCCGCTAAAAAACAGCATAGAACACCAGAATATTATGCCGCGTGCCGATTTGGCTTCGTTCTCCTTCAATGCCGGGCTTATAAAGCGCCACAACTCAAACAAAATGTAAGGGAAAGCAATAACAATACCTACTACCAGCGATGTGTAGAGGTGCGAAGAAAACTGGCCCGATATATCGGTGTTAATTAGGTTGATGTCGGTAGTGGCCATACATAGGTTGTCATTGCCCATGTATTTTTGCGATAGTTTACACATCAGCCTGAACGTAATAAAGTCAGAGCTTTTGGGCGCAAGCAATATGTACTTAAAAATATCGCCCATATATATAAAAGCGGCTACTGCAAAAATTACTACAGCAGCGGCCGCACGTATTAAATGCCAGCGTAATACTTCTAAATGCTGCAGAAACGACATTTCTGCCCCCTGTCCACCTGTGTTTTCTTCGTCTTCTTGTGCCATATAGCCCGCCAAAGGTATGAAATAGAAAGTCCTGCCCTTAAATAATGTTTATCGCACTACACTAACTTTTGCAATACCCAACTTACCATTTTGTACTATACGTAACAAATACAGGCCTGTTTGCAGGTCGGCGGGCAATGCGTAATTAAGTTTATACTCACCGGCGTTGCTTTGCATAGTATTAAATAATGGGGCGGCTAAGCGGCCATCAATGCTATACAAATCAATTTTCAAAGGCCCTTTTTCGTTTAGCGTAAAACTAAGGTTTAGGTTACCTGTGGTAGGGTTAGGGTATACTTGTAGGCCGCTTACCGGCTGGTTTTGCTCATTAAGCCCCACGTTTACACCAAACAGGTTGTTTTTGCTAACTGTATCGGTACAGCCAAAAGTGTTGGTTACAATCAGCGTAACGTTGTAGGTACCATTGCCTGCGTACCAGTGTATTGGGGCGGGTAGGGTAGAGGTATTGTTTGCTCCCGATGCAGGGTCGCCAAAATCCCACAACCAGGTGGTAGCATCAAAAGAGTTATCGGTAAACTGGATAGAGTCGCTACCGTTTTCTACGTTAATAGGAAACGCCAAAAAGTTTGCCGTTGGAGTTGGGTATATGGCTATTTGGTTAGGCGTGCTGGTGCTCACGTTACCACTAACGCCAAAGGCATATAGCGTTACATCGTAGGTGCCCGGCGAGTTGTAGGTATGTGTTGGGTTTTCCTGCGGAGAGGTTGAACCATCGCCAAAATCCCACAAATAGGTTACCGCATTGGTACTGTTATTGGTAAAGTCAACCGTTAATGGCGGACAACCTCCAGTAGCAGATAAGTCGTAGTTGGCAGCCAGAATACTCGATACTGAAATAACAAACGTGCAGGTATTGCTGCAGCCGTTGGCATCGGTAACCGTAACGGTAATACTGTAAGGCCCTGGCTCGGCATAAATATGCGATAAGTTAGGCCCCTGTCCGCTGGCGTTATCGCCAAAGTCCCATATATAATCAAACGGGGCTAATCCGCCAGATGTAACCTCTGTGTCAAAATAAGTAGGACGCCCGGTTATAAAAGAGTCGGCATTGCATGTAAGCTGTGGCGGTGCTATAACATATACTGATACATTGTTAGATGTTGCCTGCAAGCCTGTGCCGCATCCCAGGCTTGATGTTACCTGGCAGGTAATTACATCGCCATTGGCAATATTAGAACTTGAGTATGCCGGAGCATCTGCTCCTACAGGGGTGCTGTTTACAAACCATTGGTAGCCTGGGTTAGCGCCTACACTATCAGCTTCGGCAGTAAACACCACAATTTCGTTTTGGCAAATAGTATCTATGCTCGATGCTATGCTTACCACAGGCTGCAATATGTCTTCCACATTCACAAAAGCTGTATCAGCAAATGATGGGCCGCAGCAGTTGCTAATTGTTTGCAAAACAAAACGGTAGTTTCCCGGTGTGGGGAATACGTAGCCCGGTAATGTTTGGTTAGTGGCACCCGTAACAATATCAAAATATCCGTTAGGCCCTGTTACAAACCAGTTGTATGAGTCTGATGCAATGCTGCTGGCCAGTGTTGTTGTTTCGCCTTCGCAAAGGCTGTCATCGGCCACGGTAATAGATGGTATTGGGTTAGCCTGGTTGTTAAAAATATCAATATAATCGGTAAAGGTGTAAGCTACGCCGTTGTTTACCATTGTAAATGTTTTGCGGCCAGTGGTGTTAAACTGGCATAAGCCAGTGGTGCCAACGCCTGTTGCAGGGCTGGCGCCTGCACCAAAATACCAGGTTACACTGCCTGTTGCAGTGGTAAAAAATTCAACAGGTACACCTGTGCAGCCTGAGTAATTAACCTGTACAATAGGTTGCTGCAGGCCGTTAATATTATATTGTTGTATGGGTGTTCCGCCATCTTCATAAACAGCATAGCTTACCCCATCAGCCCCGGCACCACCTGCTCCGCCGTTACCACCTTTTCCACCTGCTCCGCCATCGCCACCGGCACCAACATCGCAGTTAAACTGCCCACCGCCGGCACCACCTATTCCGCCTGTGCCACCAATGCCGCCCTGGCCGCCTTGGCCACCAAAGCCAGGAAAACCTACAGTATACTGGCAATCTTTTATAAGTCCGTTAGCACCGTTGTTGTATAGGTAAAGGCAAAATGCGCCACCACCGCCTGTTCCGCCAGATGCTCCTGTGCCGCCCTGGCCACCTTCGCCCCCGCCTCCGCCGCCAGCTCCAGATCCGTTAGTGTTAGGAGGTAAGCCAAATAAAATATCGTGTGCAAGGCCACCTTGCGACCCACCACCGCCGGCACCACCGCCACCGCCACCATTAAGGCCTGTGTTACCTGGCAATCCGTCACCGGGAACAAAAAAACCACCGCTGAATGATGATGTTCCGTTACCACCCGCTATTCCGGGTAATCCATCTATACCGCCAATACCATCAGTTCCGTCTGATGAAACTGTCCGGTCGCAGTTAAGCGACAGGATAACAGTAAAAATACCTATACCGCCAAAACCGTTGCCACCAGCATTAAGCCCCTGCCCCGGAGTACCCTGGCTGCCATTGTAGGCTTGCCCTCCCGTAGGGAAAACATAGGTTCCGCGTTGTCCGCCATTACCACCTGTTCCTCCGGCATTGCTACCCGGAAAGCTTCCTGAGCCTCCGGCGCCGCCATTGGTGCAGCATGTCCCATTTTCATCGCCGTTTAAGCCTGCTGCGCCACCAGTACCACCTATGCCATTAACACCATTAGTACCGTTGGTTCCGTTACCCGCATTGCCGCCTATAAGCTTGCACCGTACCAATTGGTAATCAGAGCAGCCGTTTAGGTAAACGGTGTAGGTTGATACTGAATTATCAAAAGTTGTAAGTACCCTTATGGTTAAATCCTGTAAACGGAAGTTGTTAATGTTATTACCCGTTAAGCCAATTAAACGTAAGGGGTTTGGCTGCACATTTTGATTGTCGCGTAGAATAGTTGTGGCAGAGTTATTGGTTTTATCCCAGCTGCTGTTAAAGCCCCCTTCAATAGTGGTGTTGCTTACAAGGCTAAGGGGTTGCGATATGATATAAGTACCCGCCGCCATATGTATTTTATTGGTTGGGGCATTGGCTAAGGTTAAAGCGTATGCAAGGCTTGCAGGTGTAGTTTTTGTACCGGCTACACCACTGGTAGCGCCATTAGGGGTTACATAAATAATATTACACTCCTGGGCGAAAAGTATGCCGCTTAAAAACAGAAATGAAAGTGTAATAAAAATACGAAATGGCATATGACTATCTTTTTTACTTAAGGGTTAATTGGCGGGTGCAGCTTTTTTCTTGTATATAATTGGCCTGTTCATATCCGAAACCAAAATTTGGTATCCTGCTATAAACAAAGCCGCAACAGCTAAAATTAATAAAACTACTTGTAATATTTTGAGCGAACGCCTTTTTAAGCTTTTTGATTTTTTTTTTCGAGTACGAGTGCGTGTTTTTACCCGTTCTTTTATGCGTATTTTTATTTTGGTACGTCCTTTTTCATCCTTTGCATCAGACTCTACAATAGTAAACTTACCTGGTACATCATGGGGGGTATTATAGCTTGGCAGGTCGCTCATTATTTACGCATTTTCTGGCTGTACAACAAGTTGCGCGGTGTTACGCGTGCGCTGCTCCAGCAATATTTTTTTTCTTGTTAATACCTTATCAAAACCCTCTTTTGTGTAGTTACGTATTGTTATAAGCTCAAGCCCTTTGTTATGTAGTACTTTATAGCTTTTTTTCAATTCGGCCATAAGCTCATCCAGCCGCGCAGTATCGTCTATACAAACTGAAAAACTAATGGCAGAGTTTTGCATCAGGTTGATCTTTATGTTAAAGGTAGTAAATATCCTGAATATCTCGCTCAGGCTTTCTTCCGCTATAAAAGAGAAGTCTTTGGGTAAGATAGAAACCAGCACCTGGTTTATTTTAAATATGTATGATGAAAGTTGCGGTTGCATGGGTTCATCGCTTATGCTTGTGCCCTCCTTTTCCGCATCAATAAACGATTTTACATACAATGGTATTTTCTTGTTCTCCAGCGGTTTTATGGTTTTTGGGTGGATAACTGTAGCGCCATAATAGGTTAGCTCAATACTGTCGTAATATGATAGTTTATCAAATTTTTGAGCATCAGGAAAATACTTTGGGTCGGCATTTAAAACACCAGGAACATCTTTCCAAATAGTTACACTTTCCGCATTAAGGCAATAGGCCAAAATAGCTGCTGTATAGTCCGATCCTTCTCGCCCTAAAGTGGTTGTGTAGTTTTCTGATGTGCAGCCAATAAACCCCTGTGTGAGCACTACACTATTACTATTTAGTGCAGGGTGAATTATTTCGTTTACCGTTTGCTCAGTCAAAGGCCAGTCAACACGTGCATCGCGGTAGGTGTTATCGGTTTGTATTATATCGCGGGCATCAATCCATTTGCAGGGTATGCCAATACTGCTTAGGTAGTGGCTTACTATTTTGGTTGATAGCAATTCGCCAATAGAGACTATTTGGTCGTATTCAAAGTCATAGTCTTTAATGGGCTCATCTTCCAGTGCCCAGTCCAATGCGCTTATCAGGCCGTTTATATCTTCAAAAACCGGGTGGCTTTTATCGTCAAAAAGTTCGTTTACAATAGTATTATGATAGTCTACCACCAACTGCAGGTTTTCTTTTGCATCGGCATTTTTATAAAAAAAGGCTTTGGCAACTGCCTCAAGAGCGTTAGTTGTTTTACCCATTGCTGATATTACTACCACCAGCTTATCACTAGGGTAGCGTTTAATAATTTCAGCTACATTTTTAACTGCATTGGCATCTTTAACAGATGCGCCTCCAAATTTGAATACTTTCATTAGCGAGACAAAAATACGGTAGAAAGAAATAGGGTAGTAGGTTTGGGCAAGAATTACCTTGGTAGTTTTTTATCCTATTCTTTACATGGCTTGTAACTGCTCATATGTTAGTTTTCCGTTAACCCATTCAGGGTCTAACACGGCACTAAACTTATTGTAAAAATTAATGGCAGGGGTGTTCCATTCAAGCACCTGCCACTCTAAGCGGCGCATATGGGTGCGTTTGGCCTCGGCAACGGTTTCTTCAAAAAGTAATTTGCCAATACCGGCACCGCGCATACTTTCTGTAACTACAATATCATCAATATACATGCACTTACCTTTCCAGGTAGAGTATTTGGTAAAGAATAACGACATGCCTACCAGCTTACCATCAACAATACCTACAAAGGCTTTCCAAACAGCACCGGGGCCAAAGCCAGCGGCTGTCATTTCTTCTAGGGTAACAGTTACTTCCTGTGGGGCTTTTTCATACAAGGCAAGCTCTTGCACTAAGCCAAGCATGGCTGGCACATCTGTTTGTATAGCAGGGCGTATGGTAATTTGCATAAGGCAAAGTTAAGCCCTATGACAGCATATTAATATGCTTAATTGAAATTAAAAGCAGCCTTAGTTTCTTGGCTTACGGCAGGTTGTATTTTCTTTGTAGTTAATACGGTCTTGCCCCGCTAAAAGGTCTTTTACCTGTTTTACAAAGTCGTCGCCTTTTGTTTTGTCGTTCATTTTAAAGCAATAATCCACTTCGCCCTCGCGGCCCCATGCGGTTTTATAAACCGTTACTACACCCGGGTTAGCTGCCTCGTATTTAGTTAAAAAACTATTAAGCGATTGGGCAGCGCGGTAGTTAATACCGCTACCCGGGCTGTAAAAAGATACGTTTAGGCGGATGCTATCGTTGGGTGTTGGTGGTGTGTTTTGCGCATCGGCAATAGCTATGTCAGCAAAAACTTTAGCAATGCTGTCTGCTACCTGAAGACTGTCTGCTTTAGCTGTGTTGCCGGTCATTTCTTTTTTACTTTTACACGATACAGCTACTAAGCCAATGGCTGCTATGGCAATTAAATATGCTCTCATATTTTTTTGTTTTACCTGATAAGTGTTACGGTGCCACGCTTTTCAAACGTCCGGCCTGTAAACCACGTTATCTTAATGTCATATACATATACGCCAATCATGGCATCCTTCCCGTCTTTGGTTGTACCATCCCAACCTGTAAATAGGTCGGGGGTAGTAAACACGGGCTGGCCCCATCTGTCGTATATATACATCTCTCCACTAACAATTCCCCTGCCAAACACACTAAAGTTGTCATTTATAAAGTCATCGTCAGGGGTAAATGAGTTTGGAACAAAGAATGATTCTTGCTCTATAACCTGCAGTGGTATTTGCAAAGTATCTACACATCCAATGCTGTTGCTTACAATAAGGGTAATAACATAAATGCCAGAATCCTGGTAAACACCTACGGGGTTATCAACCCATGTAGTGTTGCCATTGCCCAGTACCCATACCAGCGAATCGTAGTACTGGCTTAGGTTAAAAAACTGCACCGTGGTGTCAGGCAATTGTAGTTTAAAGGTATCGGCATTAAAGTTAGCCTCAGGGTAAGGTACAATCTCTATGTACTGCGTAGCAATCATAGTATCTCTGCAGCCCGATGAGTTTTCTACTATTTGGGTAACAGTATAAATGCCCGGCTCTGTGTATACATGTATCGGGTTTTGGTTTACATCTACAGGTGTGCCATCGCCAAAGTAATACAGCCATTTATTAGCTGCAACAGAGGTGTCAGTTATAGATATAGCCTCGCCTGTGCACATTAAAGTGTCAAGGGTAAAGAAACCTGCTTCAGGTTGTTCAAGGTATTGTATAAAATTGGGTGTGGTAAGCGTTGCCGTGCAGTTATCTGCCGTTGTTACGGTAAGTGTAACGTTGTAACTACCCGGTGCTGCATATTCATGCGATGGGTTTTGCAGTATCGATGTGTTACCATCGCCAAAATCCCACAACCAATCAGTAACACCACCTAACGATTGGTCTAAGAACCTAAAAATATAGGGCTCACATTCAATGCTGTCTAAAGCGGTAAACTCTGCAACCGGTGGAGGTGGTATGTAGATAAAGTTAGGTAGCACCAAAGTGTCTGCTAATACGCCGTTAGAAGCTATTAATGTAACATCATAATAACCGGGTGCGGTATAGTTGTGGGTAGGGTTTGGGTTGGCATCGGTAACACCATCGCCAAAGTCCCATGTCCATTGTATAACGCCACCTGTGCTTTGGTCGGTAAAGCTAACAGAACCTGTGCCGCAGCCAATAGCAGTAATATTTCCTGTAAATAAAGCTGTAACCTGCGGGGCTATGCTAATAGTAACCTGTACATTGCAGGTAGCCTCGCAGCCATTGGCATCGGTAACTGTTACTGTTGCGGTATAGTTGCCTGTAGAACCATAAGTATGTGGCGGGTTTTGCAGGTTTGATATACCACCATCGCCAAAATCCCAGGCATAGGTAAATGGTTGAGAGCCAACCGGGTTAACCGAAAACTGGGTAGGGGCACCTAAAAACTGCCCAATAGAGCTACAGTTTAGCACAGGCGGCTGGTTAACCGTCATTACAATAGGCACAGATGCTGCCGGGTTGTTGTTTACGCAAAGCAGGTTACTGCTCATGCTAACGGCCACAACATCGCCATTATTTAGGGTTGATGAACTATAGGTATTGCTATTGGTGCCAACGGTTGCACCGTTAACTGTCCATGTGTATACAGGGTTATTGCCACCATTTACCGGCGATGCGCCAAAGTTTACTTGTGTGCCTGCACAAATGCTGGTTGATGATGCAAATACAAAAACATCGGCATTTACATAAGGCACAACGTGTATCAAAATAGTATCTATGGTAGAACGTCCGCAGCACGGCGACGTTGTTTGTAGCAAAATCCGGTAATCGCCCAGGGTATTAAACTGCACACCATTTAGGGTTTGGTATTGTGGCCCGTTAAATGTTGCAGGTGTAGTGCCCTCTAACCACCACTCGTAATTAGTACCTACAAAAGAGCTGGTAAAGTCTAATGTGCCGCCTAAACATACTGTATCGTTAGATGGGTTAATAGTAGGTAGGTAAGGTATACCGTTTGAGAAGATGCCTACAAAGTCTGTATATATGTAAGGTACACCATTAAGTACCATAGTTACCGTATGTCGCCCTTGTGTGGTATACTGCACAGTTACGTTGTTGCCAACAGCCTGTAATGGAATTGTTCCCCCATCAAAAAACCATTGTACTATACCTGTTGCAGTAGTAGAAAAATCAATATCAGAAAATGTACAGCCTGTATTTAGCACATTAATAACCGGCTCTACGGGTGTGCGCATATCAGATTGTTCTAAGGCAGTAGCATTAGGGTCTTCAAAAATAGGTAAGCTAAGGCCTAAACTTCCATTACCACCGTTACCACCATCGCCACCATCGCCGCCATTGCCGCCCCTGCCTCCGCTACCAATATCGCAACCCGGGCCACCACCGTTACCGCCGTTACCACCGTTACCGCCTAAGCCGCCTGGTGCGCCACCAAGACCGCCCTGGCCGGGTATGCCTGAGAATGTATAAGTATCTTTAACACGTCCGCTGGCACCGTTTGCCCAGGCAAAAATGCCAAAAGAGCCACCTCCGCCAGTACCACCTAAAGCTCCAGCTCCCCCTTGGGCACCCTCTCCGCCACCGCCGCCGCCAGCTCCTGCACCATTACTGTTAGGAATGAAGAAGCCATTGGGTATGCAACCTTGTGCACCGCCACCGCCACCACCGCCACCGCCACCGCCATTTGCTCCGGCAGTGCCATTTTGCCCTGTACCGTTAACAAAAAAGCCACCTGCAAATGATGGGGTTCCTGATGCGCCATTAGCGCCATTAGCGCCATCAAGGCCATCTGTTCCGGGCTGGCCAACGTTTGCCGGGCCCATATCGCAACCAATAGATATAAAATTGCAATTACCTACACCCGCAACGCCACCAATACCATTACCAGTGCCGCCGCCGTTTTGGCCGGCTGCTCCGTTTGGAGCATTGCCTCCTGCCGGAAATGAGTAGGTGCCACGTGCGCCGCCATTGCCGCCATTACCGCCAAAACTACTGCCCGGGTATGAGCCGGATGCACCAACACCACCGCCGGTATTGCCGCCACCATCTTCGCTGCCGTTTTGCCCTGCTGTGCCGTTGGCGCCATTAACACCGTTAATTCCAGGGGTGCCGGGTAAGCCGGTAGAGCCATTGCCGCCGGTAACATTGCAGCGGCTAATGTTAAAATTAGAACAGCCATTTAAGTAAACCCCGTAAGTGGTTACCCCATTACCTAGCGCATTGGCTGTTTTTATAGTTACATCTTGTATAGTAAAGCCCGTTATGTTTATGCATGATACCGCCACTAAGCGCTCGGGGTTAGTTTGCGGGTTGGCATTGGTACGGTTAATTATAGTTTGCGCAGTGTTTACTTTTGTCCAGTTGTTGGCAGGGTCGAAACCTCCTTCAAGCGTAACATTGTCCAGTAAATTTATCGGTGCATTAATAGTGTAATTACCTATTGCTAACCATAGCTGGCTGCCAGGCGCTGCCAGAGCAATGCCGCCCGCTAAACCGGCAGGGCTTGCTTTGGTTCCCGCCCCATTTCCATTTGGGGTAATGTATATAATATTACACTGTTGCCCGCTGGCCAAAAAGCCAAAAAGCAAAAAAGTAATTAACGGTAAATAAAACCTATATAGTAAACGTTTCGGCAATAACATAATCAATAGGCATTAGGCCTAAAGTAACAAAGTTAGTAATTGTTAGTGTTATTTCATCATTTTTTCAGAACTAAATAACCTAACCTTAATAAAGTAATTGGTGTAAGCCATATTTACCTACTTTAGCATATTGAGTATGGGAGTAAAACAGGCTTTAAATCCGGAGAATTGGACGGATAAGTACGCAGATGATTTATATGGCTATGCCCTTTCTAAAAGCAGCAGTGCCGAGCTTGCCGAAGACTTTGTGCAGGAAACTTTTCTGTCTGCCTTAAACGGTATTAAAAATTTCAAGGGCAACTCATCAGAACGTACATGGTTGTTCTCTATTCTTAAAAACAAAATTGCCGACCATTACCGCAAGGCATCTACACGCTACGAGGTTTTTGGCAACAGCCTTATGCAGGGCGATGAAAGCCGCTCTTTTCTTGATTTATTTTTTGAAGATGGCGGACATTGGAGCAAGCAGGCTAAGCCCAAACAATGGAGTTTAGAAGAAGGTAATATATTGGATGATAAGGATTTTCAGCTGGCTATGCAAAGCTGTATAGGCAAACTGCCTGCAAACTGGCATACCGCCATTACCCTTAAATTTTTAGAGGAGAAGGAAAGCGATGATATTTGTAAGGAATTAAACGTATCACCGTCTAACTATTGGGTTATAATGCACCGCGCAAAACTAATGTTGCGTGCTTGTTTAGAAAAAACCTGGTTTAAATTATAACTAAAGTGCTTAAAAAAATTTACAACATATTTGCAATGGCATGCCGCGAGGCTACGCTGCTAATGGAAAAGCGGGAAGAGCGTAAGCTTGATATCTACGAAAAGCTGGCATTGCGCTTTCACCTTGTTATTTGCGATGGTTGCCGCCGCTATAATAAACAGAGCGAGTTTTTAAACCAGCTGCTTAAAAAATCTTCTCTTTCTGACATTACTGATTTTTCTAAAATGAAGTTGGCTGACGATGCTAAAGCACGTATAGCAAAATCAGTTCAGGATAAAATGAGTAATATGTAAATATTTTGTAAGGTTTAACTCCCTTACCCGACTAATAATATGAGAACGCAAGTTGATTCTGTTACCAAGCAGAATAAGTAAATGAGCAGTTCAAGTAGTTTAGGTTTTTATAGCATAAAATGCCGCCCTTTTTTAGGCGGCATTTTGTGTTTAGTTAGCCATTAGTGTTTGTTGAACTTATTTTTTTACCACCTGCCTTACCTCGGTTTTTCCGGTATTTTTTTCGGTTACGGTAACTAAATATATTCCGGCAGGCGTATCAAGCAGGTTGCAGGTGTAGCGGTTGGTGGTTACCTCGGCATAGGTCACGGTTTTGCCAAGTAATGATTTTACGTCTATTATATAAGGCCCTGTCCCTGTTAAATCAATATACACATTGTCTGTGCTGGGGTTGGGGTAAGTGCGAATGATAATATTGCCCGTTTTAGGCATGGTAGCCCTTGCATCTTCGGTAGGTTCTTCTTCAGGCTCAGTAAATTTCGGGGTGTCATCATGCAAATCGCCCATAATATCTTCAGTACTTATAACAACAGGGTATAGGTTTACATGTATAGCCAATGAGATACATTTTTTAATCACATCATTAAGGCTTCTGTCGGCAAGTGGTGGTTCAAGCGAATGGGCATCGCCAATTACCAAAATCATTTTACGGGCATCAGCCCTCCAGTTCATTTCATCAATGGTTTTATAAATAGCATCATTTACCGATTCGGGCAAATCGCCACCACCACCTGTATACAAACCATTAATTTTATCAAGGCTACCGTCCAGGTCGGCCGAAAGTTTGTTTAGCTGAAACCAGTTTGCAGGGTCATCGTTTTTGTCGCCATAGGCACCCCATCCCAGTTGAATATTTTTAAATTTTTTAAGGGCTGTTATAATACGCGTAGCGCTCTTCTTTACATTCTCAATATCATCGTCCATACTGCCGGTTTTGTCAATCAGCAATACTACGTCTGTCATTTCGGTAGTGTGTTTGTCTAATATAGATACAATGGTTTGGGCTACCAGCTTGCTGTTTTTGGCAAAATAGGTTTGCCCGCCGGTTTTGTTGCCTAACGATACAAATAGCTTAACAGCTTCGGGGTTAAAGCGCATGTCTTTCAACGCATCTTTTACGGTAACATCTTTAGGCTTAACAGAATGGCGCACTTTCTTTGCCAGCGAGTCGGTTTTGATTACAATTTTGTGGGTATCGGGGTTTTGGAGAACCGGCGCGGCGCTAGCAATATAAGGACCGGCGGTGGCAGAGGTGTCAACATCATCGTTGTTACACGAAATCATTAACAGGGCGCATAAAAGCAGCCCGCAGAGAATGCGTAGTGACATAGCTATCAGGATTTTTAGGTTGGGTAAGGGTATGTCTCTACGCTAATGCTTTTTATATTATACTGCCCTCATCTGCAAAAGGTTATAGTCTGGCCCTATTATTTTAGCTCCATTATTTAAAAGCGAAGAATACCGACCAAAGAATAATTAAAAAGGCTAACCATAGTTTAGTATCACCTAAAATCTTCTTTTAGGTATATCTTAGAAAAAAAACCAAACACAATTTAAAGCGCTAGGGTAAGCTTAGGTATTTATAGCACAGGGATGGCTTAAAAAGTTGATTTACTTTTTTGCTTTTTTATAGCCTCATCGTAATATTTTTCTTTTAATGAGTTGTTTTGGCTTTTATAGTAATTATATAAGTAATTCCCCAGCTCGTTATCTTCAGGGTTTTGCTCAAATGCCAGTTCAGAATATTTG
Organism: Bacteroidota bacterium; assembly: GCA_027483285.1. Classification (GTDB taxonomy): domain Bacteria; phylum Bacteroidota; class Bacteroidia; order CAMBQF01; family CAMBQF01; genus CAMBQF01. The sequence goes on along the minus strand of JAIXUZ010000080.1, from coordinate 15,809 downwards.
ATATTATTAGCGATATCGCCTTTTATAATAAATAATAACCCATAAGCCCTGTTGGCAAGGTATCCGTTTTTATCAATCTTAATAACCTCTCGGGCATAGCGGCTTGCAGCCGCAGTATCGTTATTTAAAAACAAATGGTTTCGCATAAGGTAATAGTTATAGTCAACATTTTCGGGTTCTTTTTTTAACCCCTCATTTAATAGCTTAATGTTTTCATCAAAGTTCCCATTGGCTTCTTCAATAACAAGTCTTTTCATTAGCACATCTTTTCGGTAAACTTCGGGGCTCAAATTATAAGCATTGCGAATGTATTGCAGCGCCAGGGTATTGTTACCAAGGGCATAGTATATGTTGGCTATATTTTTTTGTGCTTCCCAATACTTGGCGTTTACGTTTTTGTAATATTTAAGGGCTTTGTTGTATAGCCTGTTACGTTCTTCTGGGGTATTGGCTAAGTCGGCCAGGCTTTGTAAGCTGCTGGCGTATAAATAGTTTGCATGCGTTGATTTCTGTAGGTGCCCAATGTCGGCAACATATAAAGTTAGAAGGTCTTTCCAGTCTTTATTTCGGTCAACAATATCATAGGCATAATAAGCACATAATAAGGCGGGGGCAACTAAATATGCCATTAAAGTTTTTTTGCTGCTTAGCTTATCAGTTATAAAAACAAATAACCATGCCAGGGCAATACAAAAACCAATTGAGGCCAGATAGGTAAAACGTTCGGCTAATATACCTACCACTGGAAAAGCAAAATTTGAGAATGGGAATATGGCTATCAGATAGAAAAGAATGGCAAAAGCAAGTACATGGCGTTTCTTTATATTATATAGCGCCCAAATAAGCATACCCGAATGTATAAGTATAGATAATATTGATAATGAATCGGTTAGCTTAATAACGGGTACCATATTGTATCCAAAATAAAAGCTGTGCTCGCCAGGCAATAGCAGTAATTTTATATAGTATAGAAGTACAAGCATGGTGGTTCCTAAACGCTCACTTAAAGTGCTATAAAAAATGGGGTTCTCAGAAAAATTAACCTCTCTGCTTAAATTAAAAATGCTAATTACCGTATATGAGTATGCCCCGCCAATTAATAATAATATACCAAACAGCAACGCAGGTATTTTATAGTCATTGGTGTTTTGTTTAAAAAATAATATCAATGGCAAAATTACTATAAGGCTTATACTGGTTAGTTTTGATAAAAGGGCCAGCACAAATAGTAAGGAGCATAAAACCAGTTTTGTATAAATATTTTTATTGCCTATGGCGGTAATAATACATATTAATGAAAATATTAAACTTAGTAAATCATCCCGCGATTTTAGGTTGTCAACTACCTCAGTATGAATTGGTAATAATGCAAAAAATAATGTACTTATAAATAGTAGTATATTATTTTTATTGCTAATAAATTTTAAAAGAAACAGATAAACTAATAAAACATTTAGTAAGTATAGCAACAGGTTTACCAGGTGGTTAATGGTTACGTTTTCTCCAAAAAGCTCATATTCTATAGCAAAGGTCAATTTTACTATTGGCCTGTATTCAAAACCCTTTCCATTGCCATCTGTGCCATACGGAGATTGAAAAATATGGGGAATTCCTTTAATGCCTTCCCTTATTTCAGGGTTTTGTGCCGTTACGTAAAAATCGTCTAACGCATATTTGTTAAATAGGCTGTTAAAGTAAACCCCAAAGGTTAAAAGTAAAATAAGCCCAATACTGTAGTACTTATTGTCAAAAATCTGCTTTGCCGTGCTTTTCATAAAAATGATAACTCAAATGTATAAAAATACAGCAAGGTTTTGTTGTTGATGTTTTAAGGAAAACGCTTTAAGTATATTGTAGGCTGATAAAATGGATATGGTACGCATGTTTTTTGTAAATGAAATATTTTAACATATATTTGAATCTGGAAAATAAACACTAATTAAAATAATAATATATTTAACATGAAAGGTATAATTGTTTTAGCATGCTTCGTAGCTTCTTTAGCTACCCAAGCCCAAAATACTGTTGGTACAACAACTACAGCAGTAGATGGCCCGGTTATAAATACAACGCGAAACAGCGAGCCCACATTGGCTTATGAGTTTACCGATGTAAACCCTTTTATAGAAAGTGTCATATTAAAATTAAAAGAGGAAAGCTTTCCTGATTTAATGCATTACCCTAACAAGGCAGAACTGGTATCAAAAAGAAAAGATTGGGCTATAGCCAACCCAACCTATTACCAATTATTCCTTTGGGCAAAGGCATCGGTTAACGGTAAAATAAAAATCACCAAAGCCGAATACGCTACTCTTAGCCCTTATTTAAAGGGACAGGTTGATGAGAACCCCAATGCATTTGCTATTGTAGAATAGTTTGCATATGAAAAAGAAGGTAGTTGGTGCAGCCATAGTTGTTTTTTGGTTGTTTTTTGTTGCATTAACTAAATTCAATCCTAATAGTTACACTACTAGGCCGTATATATTAGAGTACGACTCAACGGCCATGGAAAAGCCATTCATTCCTGCCGATAATCCTTTGACTATTGAAGGTGTTGAGTTAGGGAGGTTATTGTTTTATGATTCTATTCTATCTGTAAATAATACACAGTCTTGCGGCTCTTGCCATAAACAAAGTTTAGGTTTTACTGATGGTAGAAAACTGTCTATAGGGGCTCGTGGCGATACATTAGAACGTAACGCGATGGCTTTAGTAAATTTAGCTTGGAATAAATATTATTTTTGGGACGGCCGCCAAAAAAGCCTTGAAAGTCTTGTTTTTGAGCCAATATTAGAGCCTAAAGAAATGGGCGAGACAGAAGACCGCCTATTAAAAAAACTAAATACCCACCCTTATTACCCTACACTATTTAGCAAAGCTTTTGGTTCGCCAAAAATTACGCGAACCAATGTTGAAAAAGCCATTGCCCAATTCTTAAGAACCATTGTTTCATCGGGGATACACTTGCCCCCTGAGGTATTAAATAACCCACCTGAAAACATGAGTGAAACGGATTATTATTACAAGAATGTAAAAGACACAACTCTTAGGGGCCTGTACTTTAGATTTGCAAATATGTGCGGGGCATGCCATATCTCAGAGGTATATAACGATCATGAGATTTTAGCTACTAATTTAATTGATTCTAATGCTACACTTTTTAAAGTACCAAGCCTTTTGAATATTAGCAATACAGCCCCCTACATGCACGATGGCAGGTTCAAAACACTACCAGAGGTTTTTGAGCATTATGATGATCATATTGCAGACCTGCATTTGTTTCAAAATTCAAGGCTAAAGCAGCCATTAAATAATATGTTTGTTAAGGATTATGACAAGAGTCACATTGAAGAATTTTTCAAATTTTTTAAAGATGATAATATTCTCAGAAACCCTGAATGGTCAAATCCGTTTTCCAACAAAAATTTCAGTTGGCAAACATTGGTGTTGAAAAAACATTAGAAAATCATTAATATTTAGCAGCTGGCTGTTTTTTCAATAAAATTCATTTAAGTCATATAATTCATAACTTGGCTTGAAACAATTAAAACTCAAAATATTTACTAAGCCTCTTTAAATCTTCTAACTGAAATTTAAATAGGTATTAAATTTCGATGATTTAGAAAATAGGGTGTAAACCTTATTGGCTTTGTTGTTGTTAATTATTCATTTTTCAGAATTTGTATTCTGTATTTTTATTTGTGAGGGGTATAACTAACTTAAAAACATACTGATACATTACAATTCATAAAATCATTCATTTTGTGAATTGTATCGCTTTATGTTAGTTTAAGATTGTGTTATATTTTTTCGAAATGTAAGAAAATTGATGCTTTTTGCGTTTTTTATAATTTTAAATTGTTAATTTAGCAACTTGGTGTAAAAAGTTAAAATAGTTAATTATGAAAATAAAATTTACAAACATTTTGCTGTGCTTTATGCTATTCATTAGCCTTGCTAGTACTGCACAAAATAATATTTGGGTCGAGGCAGATGGCGAAGACCTTTACTACAACGAGAGTGGCTGTGGCGATGAGGTTTTTGCAGGAAACCCCGACCCACGCTGGCGGGCAAGGTTTGTAATTAATGGTAATAATTACGATTGGAACGTTAGCAGGGACAATTATACTTGTGGGTGGTCTGGCGATTTCAATTATGCACTAACACCAGCCGCTCCAAGTTTAACATTAAACAATACCGGTGGTATTTGTACCCTTTTTGATGGTTTTGAAGATGATGTAGCGGCTGACGATGCCTCTTGTGGAGGCTACGGCACCTGTGGAGGCGGAAATACTGTCCCTATTACAACAAATGGCCCTTATACCTGGCATTTTTATACTACAACCAGAAGTTGTTCGTCTGACGGTACTACTGGCGATTGGCGATATGATTGGAGTTATAAATGGGGTTTTACAGTAGCACCAACAGTAACAACAGCACCGGTTGCTCCGGGTAGCAGTTTGTGCGTTGGTACTGCTTACACACTTACAGTTGCAGCCAATAGTATTGACAGTTGGACATTGGGCCGCTTTTTTCAATGGCAACGTTGGAATGGCTCAGCTTATGTAGATATTTCAGGGGCAACAGGCTCATCATTTACTGTACCCCAAACGGTAGGTACAGAATATTACCGTGTTAGGATTACATCTAATGAAACAGCAGATTTTTCTTCTTTAACAACAGTTTCACCTAACGTAACAGGTACCGCAGGTGCTATAACGGTTACTTACCTGGCGGCAACAGACCCTCTTTGCAGCGCAGCCAACTGCGATTTTATTTATGTTGATGGCACAGGCCCTAACAATACAACCGCAGGCCCAAACAACCCTGCTAGAGACCTGACTTATGTACTTAATAATTTAGCATCTTTTGGTGGCCGTACACATATACGCATGGCTAGTGGTATATATACAGAAACAACCCCTGCTTATTTAGCTTCTAACGTTATTGTAGAAGGTGGTTTTAATGTATCTACCACATCAGGTATAAAAACCTGGAGCAAACGAAGCGATGTTACCACTACCATTAACTTTAGCAGTGCTAGCGTTATTACATCAGGCACTTTATATGGTGCTGCTGTTGGCTTTGTTGCTGAAAACAATGATGATAACTGGCGATTGCTGGATTTAACAATTACTACCGGCAATACAACAGCAATAACAAGCAGTGGCCATGGCTATTCTAATTATGGTGTATACATAAATGGAGCTACTAATACGTGTGATAATTATGTTATTTCCCGCTGCTCTATAACATCGGGTAATGCTGCTAATGGAGGTACTGGTGCCGCGGGTAGACCGGGCGGCAACGGTAATACAGGTTCGGCAGGTAGCAATGGTGGTTGCGATTGCTATTGGGGATGCAGTGGTTGCGGCGGTGGCGGTGGCGGAGCTGGAAGCAGTTCTCCTGGCGCGGGTGCAACTACTGGGCCTAACGGCGGCGGCGCTGCTTTTGGCACCAATGGTGCAGGCGGTGCAGGTGGTAATGGTGGTGCTGGCGGTGCCGGCTCACAAGGTCGTTGTTCAGGTACAAATACCGGTAGTGGTGGCGATGGCACGGGTGGTTCAAACGGCTCCGCAGGTGGCAGTGCATCGCCTGGTGGTACCGGCGGTGGCGGTGGAACAACCGGCGGCGGTGGCGGTTTTGGTAATGCTGGTGTTTCTAGCGGTTGTTCTAATGGTAACAATGGTGGTGCTGGTGCTGCAGGTGTAAATGGCACAAACGGTAATCCTGGTGGCACCCCTGGTACAGTAAGTTTTTCAGGCGGATATTTTTTACCAACAGAAGGTACTAATGGCGGCGGCGGCGGCGGTGGCAAAGGCGGCGGCGGCGGCGAAGGCGGCAGCGGCTCTACAGATAGTGGTACATGTGATAGGGATGGCGGCCAAGGCGGCGGCGGCGGAAGCAGCGGCGGCGGCGGCGGTGGCGGCGGCTACGGCGGCGGCGGCGGCGGTGGTACTTTTGCCATATTTATTTGGGCCAATGGTGCTACCGGCCTTGTAACAGATAGTTATTTAAATGCATTAAATGTTGGTTCTGGCGGTGCCGGTGGCGCTGGTGGCAGTGGCGGAACAGGCCCAGCTGGTTTAGGCACTGGTACGGGTAACTGTGGAAGTGGAGATTCAGGCGAAGGTGGTGGTTCTGGAAAAGGAGGTAACGGTGGTGCCGGTGGTGCCGGTGGTACTGGTAAAGCAGGTATTGAGTATGCAATTGCCAACTTAACATCGGCAGGTGCAACTACTACATCTGGCCCAACTTTAGGTGGCACGTTGTCTGCTGTTTCTTTTAACGATGCACCTAACGTAGGTTCGGTACCAAACTCAGCATCGCCTATGGTAATTACGTATAATCGTGGTGGTATTAATGGTAAATTCTGTATTAACTCAGAGCTTGATATTAACCGTGGCGCGGCAGTTGCGTTTAACCTTCCCGGTTCTCCCGGTGCTTCAGATTTACGTTTTGTAGATGATATTACTGATGGTACACCAAACTATACAAATGCCCAACAACCAGTAAAAGTTTTTGCTACTACAACCTCTTCCAACTATTCTATACCAATGGTTGGCACAAATACCGGTTATAATAACTATATAAGAACAGCTGCCGATAACCGCACAGCTCCGGTTGTAGGGTTAATTGTGCAAGGTTCTGGTGCTACTGCAGCAACTTCTGTTTCGGCGTGTGCAGGTGCAAGTATTGATTTTTCAATAAGCTCTGGTTCTTATGATACTGGCAATATTTTAGAACGTGAATGGATAGTTTATCAAGGTACTAATATTGGTGCCCCAACTTTTACCCCCGTAAGTTCTACAACAGGCACTTTCGGCCCTTTTACTACAGCAGGTACCTATAAAGTACGTTACCGTGAACGCCACAATTGTTGTGGTTGGAGTGTTGCAAGTTTTGCTACCATCACAATTGTAACAGACCCTGTAGGTCCGATAATGGCTGTTACTCCAACAGCTGGCGATATTTGTGCAGGTACTAGTGTTTCTGCAACAGTTAATACCATTGGTTCTGGCGGTGTTGGTGGTGCAGATGTTTTTGAAGTATCAACAAATGGCGGTAACACATATAGTGCCTATACACCAGGTAATTCTGTTTCTACAACAAGTTTATCAGGCGCAGGCATAGTTCGTATTCGTAGCCAACGTACGGCTAATGCTAACCTATCTTGCGATCCTAACCCAACAGGTTGGGTTGAAACTGTATGGAACGTAATACCGGTGCCAACACAAAGAACTGTTACAGCATCAACCCCAACTATTTGTACAGGTAGTTCTTCAGATATAGTGCTAACAGGCTCTGATAATGGCGTTACCTATCAACTTTGGAACGTTACTGATAATACCTTTAGCGCAACCCAAGCAGGCACTGGCTCTAACTTAACGTTCACTACCGGTGCATTAACTGCAACTAAAACGTTTAAAATTGTTGCCTCTGTTAGCCCATGTGCTGATGTGAATATGAATAACGATGTGGCTGTTACTGTTACCGTTGTAACATCGGTACCATCTGCTGTTACAGCATCGGCAAACTCATTGGCATTGTGCGTTGGCAACTCATTTAACTTGAATGCCAGCGGTGGAGCTGGAGCAGCTTCTTGGAGCTGGACTGGCCCTAATAGCTACACTAATACTAACCAGGACCCTGCAGCATTTACAACAGTGTCAGCATCGGCAGGTAATTACGTTGCTACTGCAACAAACGTTTGTGGCAGCACAACGAGTAATACATTAACATTAGGATTGTCGGCGGCGGCCCCAGGTGCGGTTACAGCATCGGCAAACTCATTGTTATTATGTGTTGGCAGCGCGTTCGATTTGAATGCCAGCGGTGGCGCAGGCGCAACATCGTGGAGCTGGAGTGGCCCTAACTCTTACACAGACTCAAATCAAGACCCTGCATCGTTCGGCACAGTTGCAGCATCGGCAGGTAACTACACAGCTACAGCAACCAATGCCTGCGGAAGTACTTCAAGCAGCGCGTTAGCACTAGCCCTGGCATTATCTACCCCTAGCGCTGTTACAGCATCTGCTAACTCATTATCATTATGTACCGGCGCATCGTTCGATTTAAATGCTTCGGGTGGCACAGGTGCAACATCGTGGAGCTGGAGTGGTCCAGACTCTTATACTAATACTAACCAAAACCCGGCCGCGTTTAGCACATCTGCAACATCGGCAGGTAACTATACTGCTACCGCAACCAACGTTTGCGGCAGCACTTCAAGCAGCGCCATTACATTAGCTCTTACAGCATCAGTTCCATCAGCAGTTACAGCATCAGCTAACTCTTTAGCTATGTGTGCTGGTTCGCCATTTGATTTAAATGCAACTGGTGGTACAGGTGCTACATCGTGGAGCTGGAGTGGCCCTAACGGCTATGGAAGTACCAGCCAAGACCCTGCATCTTTTAATACCGTTGCAGCTTCGGGTGGAAACTATATAGCTACAGCCACAAACGTGTGCGGTAATGCTACAAGTAACACTTTAGCACTTGCAGTTACTGCAGCAGTTCCTTCTGCTGTTACAGCATCAGCAACATCAGCAAACTTATGTGAAACTCAACCATTGGATTTAGAAGCCACTGGTGGTACTGGAGCAACATCATGGAGCTGGACCGGACCTAATAGCTACAGCAATTCTGTTCAGGACCCTGTTTCGTTTATTACTTCAGTTGCTTCGGCAGGTAATTATGTAGCAACTGCTACCAACATATGTGGCAGTACTGTAAGTAATAGCCTGGCAGTTACAGTTGTAACCGGACCTATTAACAAAATAGTTACTTCTACTACTACTATATGTAGCGGAACAAGTGGTACTGTGCAGCTTGTAAATTCTGAACCAGGTACTGTATATCAACTATACAATACTACCGATAACGTTAACGTAGGCGCAACGCAAACAGGTAACGGATCTACATTAAGCTTTAGCACAGGTGCATTAGCTAATGATAAAACCTATAAAATTATAGGCAGCCGTAACCCTTGTACAGCGCTTGATATGAATTTTGGTGCTGACGTAAACGTTTACGTTGTTACTACCGGAAGCTGGAAAGGTTCTTTAAGCGATAACTGGTTTGATGGAGGTAACTGGTGCTTAGGTGGCGGTATACCAACTTCATCAACAGATATTACTATACCAACAGGTTCTATTACAGATTTTGACCCGGTTATTGCATCTAATGGTGCTGTTTGCCGCAGCATTAACCTGAATTCTGGTTCTATTATGACTATTAACAACACCAGAAACTTAGATGTTTGGGGTACATGGAACAATAGCGGTACATTTAACTACAACGTTAGTACCGTTACCTTTAAAGGAACAGGTAACGTTATTTTAACCGGCTTTACAGACCCACAAGAATTTTATAACCTGAGAGTAGATAAAGGAACCGATATTACACCGTTATTAAGTATAGAAACTAATACTGTAGTATATGGTAATCTGCAACCAATAAATGGTTTAGCCCAAGTTAAAGCAGACCTTGAATTGTACAATGGACCAACCATTGCTTCTACAGCTGGTGTTGAGGTTACCACCGATATTTTACAGGGTAACTTTAGGGCTGATGGTTTAAACGTAACCAACAATGGTTTATATAGTGTAATAAGCGGAACGGATAGCCTTAATAATTTAACAAACAGTAGCACGGCTACCTACACTCATGCAGGTGGTACCAGCGTTTTAACTGGCAACGTAGCCAACACTGGGGCAACCGTTACAGCTGCAGGTGGCGTTCTTAATGTAGGAGGAAACTGGAGCAATGCTTCATCATCTACCGTAACCTACAGTGGTGCTACCATTGCAATAGTTGGCGATTATAGCTCTAGCGGATCAACAGTAAATGCAAATAGTGCAACAGTATCTATTGGCGGTAAATACACCAACAGTTCATCGTCTACACTTTCATTAGGCGGTGCTATAGTTAGTGTTGGCGGCAATTATGTTAGCACAGGTAGCAGCATTAACCAAACGGGTGGTGCTATGACTTTGAATACTACCGGAGCAAGCTATAATGCTAATGCTATACTAGACCTTGATGCTACCAGCAATTTAAATATTAGCAGTGGTACTATATTCTTCCAGCGTGCTAACGGCGGCACAGGTAACGACCTTGTAATTGCGGCAGGAGGTACTAAAACCATTACTGGCGGTACATTCCAGTTTGGTAATGCCAGCACGCCGGCTAGCCAGGTGTTTAAAGTAAATAATAGCGCTGTAGACTTTAACAACTTTAATGTTAATAATAGCAGCAGCAACAACCCAAGAGTACAGTTGCTTGCTAATGCAGCAACACGTAGTACAGGTGTTTTAACTGTTGATGGTGTGTTAGATCTTAACGGATACACCTTTAACGTTAAAAACGGAGCAACTACTGGTATTGTAGCTGGTGGTTATGTAATTAGCGAAACATCGGGCGGTACATCTAAACTGGCATGGAACATTGGTAATAATACAGGTACTTACGTATATCCATTTGGTACTGCAGCGGGCGATTTTATTCCATTTACGTTTAGCGTAACTGGCGCTGGCGTTCAAAGTGGTGCAGGCAATGTTACGTTGAGTACTTACCCTACTGGTGACGACAATACCCCATGGGTATCTGGCGTTCAGCACATGAACTTTGACCAGGGCCCGGGTACTGGAACCGATGCTACACTTGACCGTTGGTGGATTATTGATGCCAATAACTATACTACGCGTCCAACATCAAATATGACGTTTAAATACGCAAGCTCTGACCTTTCAGGTAACTCATCAATATTAGAGGATAACCTTAAAGCTCAACGTTGGAATGCAACTGGAGGCCCAGATAGCCTTGGCGGATGGGATTTGCCAACTGAGTATGGTATTGTTAGTACAGCTAATGCTGCTGATAACACCGTTACAGCATCAGGTGTGTCTCGCTACTCGCCATGGGTACTTCATGATGGCGAAAGCTCGGGCAACAGCCCGCTGCCAATTGAACTGGTGGACTTTAAAGCTAGCTGTACGAATGATGTTGTAACCATTAACTGGACTACTGCAACAGAGATTAATAATGACTTCTTTACTGTTCAACGCAGTGCAGATTTAGCAACTTACGACAACGTTGCTTTGGTACAAGGCGCAGGCAATAGCAACACTTACCGCAACTACAGCGCTAAAGACCTGTATCCTTTAGCAGGAACAGCTTACTACCGCTTAATGCAAACCGACTATAATGGCGAGTATGAGGTGTTTAGCCCTGTAACAGTATCTTGTGTTATTAAAGGTAGCGATGTTATCAGTGTGTTCCCTAACCCTGCGCAAGACAGGTTGAATGTATCAATGAACCTATCAACCAGCGACCGTGGCCGTATAATGATATACAACCACTATGGACAATTGGTAGAGTCTATGTTTGTTGAGCCTAAAGCAGGCGCTAACATTTATGACTTCGACTTAGGTAATCTTGCCCAAGGCCAGTACTTTGTAAGCTTCTCTATGGAGAACAAAGTTTTGCCAACGCAAAAGGTTGTTATTACACGATAGTTATTAATTAAAGCATACAAAAAGGCGGCTCCGTTTTACACGAGGCCGCCTTTTTATTTAGCGCTAAAATGGTTTAGCGTGCCATCAGGGCTTCAATCTCTTCAATCTCTATAGGTATATTAGCCATAAGGTCTACAGGGCCATTATCGGTTATTAGTATGTTATTTTCAATGCGTATACCAAGGCCTTCTTCAGGAATATAAATGCCGGGTTCGCAAGAGAAACAATTGCCTGCACGGAAAGGTGTATTATAGTCACCTACATCGTGCACATCAATACCCAAAAAGTGCGATGTGCCATGCATAAAATACCTTTTATACAATGGAGCAGCAGGGTCTTGCTTGGCAACATCTTCAGCTTTAAGCAATCCTAAGCTAATTAGCTCTTGCTCCATAATAGCACCCACTGCCTTATTATACGCTGCAAAGGTATTGCCAACAGTAAGCATAGCGGTAGCTTGCCTCATAACCCTAAGTACTGCGTTGTATACGTCTTTTTGGCGGGGGCTAAATTTGCCATTTACAGGTATGCAACGTGTTAAGTCTGATATGTAATTAGCATAATCAGAACCAAAGTCCATAAGTATAAGCTCCCCATCGCTACACATACCATTATTTGCTATATAGTGAAGTACGCAGGCATTTTTACCCGATGCTATAATAGGCGTATAGGCATGGCCATTTGATCGGTTACGTATAAACTCATGCGTTATCTCGGCTTCAATTTCATATTCAGCCACACCCGGCTTAACAAAACTTAGCAGGCGCCTAAAAGCTTTATCTGTTATATCAATAGCCTTTTGCATCAATGCAATTTCTGTGGGGCTTTTAACCTCGCGCAACTGGGTAAGCAATGGGGCTGCCCTTTCATATTTATGCAAAGGGTAGCGGTTGCGCATTTCGGCCAGCAGGCGCAGGTCGCGGTATTGCACGTCCGATACATACCGTGGATTCTCATTACTATTATAATATATAGTATCGGCAGCAAGCATAAGGCGGGTTATGGCTGTATAAAACTCATCATACCAAAAAATGGTTTGTATGCCAGATTGAGCACGGGCTTCTTCTTTGGTATACTTATGGCCTTCCCAAACAGCAATATGCTCATTAGTGCGGCGTACAAAAAGAATCTCGCGCTGTTCTGGTGTTGGCGCATCCGGAAAAAGAAACAAGGCAGTATCTTCCTGGTCTATACCTGTTAGGTAAAATAAATCAGAGTTCTGGCGGAAAACAAAGTTTTGGTCGGCACTGCGCGGCATCTCATCATTGCTGTTAATAATGGCTACAGCCTTTGGCTTTAGCAATGCGGCAAAGCGTTTGCGGTTTTCTATAAATAAACCCGCTTCAATAGTTTCATATCTAATATTCATATCAAAAAGTGCTTAATACAAAGGTATTTTATTAAGGCAATTGGTGCTAATTTTTGTTTAATGGGCATTAGTGCAAGCCTATACTTACACTATACTATGTAATACAGGTTAAATTTTTACAGGACAAAACAGAATTTTAAAATTTTCTTACTTATTAAAAACAGGTGTTTTAGTTTTTTTTATTCTTATAAATGCCTTGTATACATGCAGTGTGTGTAAAATCACTTCCCAATAAAAAATAAAAATCTTACGTAGGTAGTATAGCCCATATTGTTGGTTTACCTAAGAATGTTGCCTGCTATACTTTTGGAATGTCAATCAATTTAACATTAATTAATCCTTAACCCAATTATTATGAAAACAAAATTCTTCACTATTGCCGCAGCAGTTGTATTAGCATTAGGCTTTTCAGCTACAGAATCTAAAGCACAATCTAGTGCACTATCTTCTTCTGGCGTTGCTAACAAACCTTCAGTTCTTTCTGTTTTTGAGTATCCAAACCCAGCAACAGATATAATTAACGTTGTTACCAACATTCCGTCGCCAATGACAGGCCAGGCAAAAATTAAAATTGTAAATTCATCAGGCCAGGAACTTAATTCGGAAATGTGCAGCGACTGTGCTGGCAAATCAGCCAGAACATATGATGTCTCTGGTTATGCCCCTGGTATATACTTTGTAGTTCTTGAATATAAAGAGATGGTTAAGTCTGTAAAATTCTTAAAAAAATAATTTTACCGGTTTTCAATAAAAGCTGCCGGCAACCCTCCGGCAGCTTTTATAAGTTCTTTACATTGAAAAATTAGTATTGTTGAATCTTAATCTTACAAAGTATGAAAGCGGCCCAACTGTTAAAGTCTGCTACTATTGTAGTAGTACTGGTGTTTGTGGCCGGTAGCGTAAACGCGCAAACCCCAAATGCGCGGTTTATTCCCGATAAGGGCATAACTACTACCGACAACGCACAATTTCATTTCAAAAACGTATCGGAAGGAGCAACAAAGTATTGCTGGATAACTGGCGATGGAGTAGTGTTAGATAACACCAACGACCTTAGCTGGGAGTTTAGCGATATGGGATTTTACCGTGTTGGGCTTATTGCCTATGGCAATGCCCAAATCGATACAACCTATATGCAGGTAGCTGTTTTGCGTGGGCAAAATAACGGTAACATTATTATAGATGCAACAGCAAATCAGCCTATACCAGCCCTCTCATACAGAGAAGATGAAAAATAATATCGTTTATTAATTTCTATTTTTATAAACGCAAAAAGCCGCTAATGTTGGGCGGCTTTTTGCATTATAGTATATCAGGTTACCTACTTAATAACCTTTCCACCTGGCTTATCAACTCTTTTCCATGTGTCGGTGCGGCCAATAAGGCTAATGCCAACAAACCCGCGTACATCTAAAACGTTAGGACTGGTCATAGTAATTTTACATTTGTAGTCTTCACCTTTTTTAGGGTCATAGATAGAACCCTCTTCCCATTTTTTATCTCCTTGAAAAACAAAGTCGCGTATTACGCGGTAGCCCAAAATCGGGGTGTTGTGCATAGCAGCGTTAGGGTTTTTCTTGTCAACTTTAGGTTTGCCGGTTTCCTTATCTATAGGCTCTTTCAGCCAAACAATTTTACCAAAGTACTTAGTGCCAATTTTTTCAATTTTAATATGGCCTGTACCTTCGCCGTTTTGCCAAACACCTAAAATGGCGTCAGCCTCGTTTTGCGCATTAAGCTGTGCGCCTGCAATAATAATGGCAAAAAATGCCAATGCCAATTTCTTAATCATGCCTTTTATAAATTTTTATGGTTTCTGTGGTTAAAAATACAATAAGCGTGCCTTAATAAAATACAAGCAGCAAAATTTTATTTTCAAGCAGGCTTATTTTATTTTCGCAGGCAGAAATAATGATAGCCGAAGACGAATTATACTACCGCATTGCCCTTACCCTTATTCCCGGGGTGGGCGATATTACCGCTAAAAAGCTAATTGCCTACTGTGGCGGTGTTGCTGCTATATTTACCCAAAAAAAAGCGCAACTGCTAACAATACCCGATGTGGGCCCTGTGCTGGCCAAAGCCATTAAAGAGCAAAACGTACTTAAACGTGCCGAAGAGGAGGTCAATTTTATTTCAAAGAACGGTATTACCCCCATATTTTATTTAGACAGCAACTACCCTAAGCGCCTTAAAGATTGCGAAGATGGGCCCGTTATGCTATATACCCAGGGCGATATTAACTTTGATAACCAACGCGTGCTTAGTATTATTGGCACCCGCAAAAACACCGACTACGGCAAAAAAATTACCGAGCAGGTGGTAGAGCAGCTGGCTCCATTGGGCTGCCTTATTGTTAGTGGCCTGGCCTATGGTATAGACACTATATCGCATCGCGAAGCGCTGAAAAACAACCTGCCAACACTTGGTGTAGTAGCACATGGGTTGGATATGGTGTACCCTGCACAAAACCGCAATATGCTGGAGAAGATGAAGGCCAATGGCGGCTGGTGTACCGATTTTATAAGCGGCACCATACCCGACCGTATGAACTTCCCCCGCCGCAACCGCATTATTGCAGGCCTGGCCGATGCTACGCTGGTTATTGAAGCTGCCGAAAAAAGCGGCACCCTTATTACCGCCGACCTTGCCCATGGCTACAACCGCGATGTATTTGCCGTACCGGGCAACATAGGGCAGGAATTCTCAGCCGGGTGCAACAAGTTGATACGCGAAAACAAAGCCGCTCTGGTTACCGGTGCCGAAGACCTTGTTACCATGTTGGGTTGGCAAACCGATGCTAAGCACGCCAAAAACATACAACGCAGCTTGTTTGTAGAGCTAAACCCCGACGAGCAACTGCTGGTAGATGTGCTCAAAGCTAATGGGCTTACACCCATTGATGAGATAGGCTTTAAATC
>JAIXUZ010000274.1 GCA_027483285.1 Bacteroidota bacterium | reverse complement strand
GGTTAACAGATTATTTACAACAAAAATTTGGAAACTTCGTTAATAAGGTTGTATTATTGCCTTGTCTTACCTGCGGGAGTTTAACCTTAATTCCCAATCTGCAAGTAAAAATACCCTAAAGTTCTCCCCCTCCCTTATCTACCCTCATTTACCCTGATTACGTATAATAATACATATAAAACGCATTTTAATGTTTGAATTAAACGAACTGAAATTAAAACTGGTTGGCGAGTTGCGAACCATTGCCAAAGACCTTGGGATTGAAACCAAAGACCTTAAGAAGGACGCAATTATAGAGGCTATTACCGGCAAACAAAGTGTCGGCGCTACCTACACCGCACCTGTTGCCCCGGTTGAAAATATGCCTACACCACAACCCCAGGCCGAAGCGCCAAAAGCCGAAGCCCCTGCTGAACAAACCTCTGCCAACAATACTACCAATGGCATACGCAACAATAGCGGCAATGGCAATAACGATAACCGCAACGGTAAACGCAAACGTTTGGTTGATGATAAAGCATTATCGCTAACCAACGAAGAGCCAGAGCCTGTTGTTGACCCTGTGGCCGAAGCACAGCCTGTAGCACAGGTTGAATCTGCCCCTGTAGCTGAAGCACCTAAAAATGAAAATCCTAATGCTGCAGATATTGTTAATACAAACACGCCGGTAGAAGGCAACACGTCTACGGTAGAAACAGCGAAGGCTGTTGTAGAAGGCAACACTACAGCACCTACAACAGAAGGCGCACAAGGTGTCGAAAATACTACGTCCCAGCAAAACCCAAGCCCGCAGCAACAACAAAACCCTCAACACCAATACCCACAGCAACGCGAGCAACGTTTTCAGCGCCCGCAGCACGAAAAAGGCCAGGGTGGGGGCCAGCAACGCCCTTACGACAACCGCAACCAGCAAAAAGAACCGCCAGTTGAGTTTGACGGAACGGTAGAAGCAGAGGGTGTATTAGAGGTGTTGAATGATGGCTATGGCTTTCTTCGCTCTTCAGATTATAACTATTTAGGTTCTCCTGATGATATTTATGTATCGCAGCAGCAGATAAAATCGTATGGCCTTAAAACCGGCGATACTGTACAATGCCTTGTACGCCCGGCACGCGAAGGCGAAAAGTACTACCCTGTATTTAAAATTTTAAAAATTAACGGTTTGGAGCCTCATGTGGTGCGCGACCGTGTTCCGTTTGATTATTTAACCCCGCTTTTCCCATATGAGAAATTAAAACTTACAGGCCACCCGCAAAGCTCATTGTCGAGCCGTGTGGTAGACCTGTTTGCCCCTATAGGTAAAGGCCAGCGTGGTTTAATTGTGGCGCAGCCTAAAACGGGTAAAACAGTTTTGCTAAAAGAAATTGCTAACGCTATTGCGTATAACCACCCCGAGGTTTACCTTATTGTGTTGTTGGTAGATGAACGCCCTGAAGAGGTTACCGATATGGCACGCAGCGTAAGGGCTGAGGTGGTATCATCAACCTTTGATGAGCCTGCCGACCGCCACGTTAAAATTGCCAATATAGTGCTTGAAAAAGCCAAACGCCTGGTAGAGTGTGGGCACGATGTGGTTATCCTGCTGGATTCTATTACCCGCCTCGCCCGTGCTTACAATACGGTGCAACCTGCATCGGGCAAAGTGCTTTCAGGTGGTGTTGATGCTAATGCGCTGCATAAACCAAAACGCTTTTTTGGCGCGGCACGTAAAATTGAAAACGGCGGATCGCTTACCATACTTGCTACAGCCCTTACAGAAACAGGCTCTAAAATGGACGAGGTGATTTTTGAAGAGTTTAAAGGCACGGGCAATATGGAGCTTCAGTTAGACCGTAAACTGTCTAACAAGCGTATATTCCCTGCTGTTGATTTGGTGGCGTCGTCAACCCGCCGAGACGACCTGTTGGTAGAACAAAGCACGCTACAACGTATTTGGATTTTACGCAACCACCTGGCCGATATGACTACATTGGAGGCTATGGAGTTTGTACGCGACCGTATAAAAAACACCAAAACCAACGAAGAGTTTTTGGTGAGTATGAACGGATAATTTCAATTAAATTATATAAAGAAAAGCCTCTTTAGCCGAAGGGGCTTTTTATTTTTACAAGATTGCTACATTTGGCTATGCTTTATCCTATCCCTCACCCAACCGTTTTAAGCGGAGATATAGTTGAAGTGCGCCCGTTGGAAAAGGCACATTTTGCTGAGTTGGACGCGTTAGCTAAAGAACCCCGTATATGGGAGTTTTATACGGTTAACGGAGGCAATACGGAGTCGTTGACAAAGTCGTTGCAAGGCGGGTTAGACGACCGCGATAAAGGCACGCAATACCCATTTGTTATCTATCATAAAGCACACAACCAACTTATTGGCAGCACACGGTTTATTGATATTCAACCCCTGCATAATAAACTTGAAATTGGGTGGACGTGGCTGCACCCCGATTATTGGGCATCGGCGGTAAACTTTGAGTGCAAGCTGTTACTGTTAACTTTTGCTTTTGAAAGCCT
>JAIXUZ010000288.1 GCA_027483285.1 Bacteroidota bacterium | reverse complement strand
TTCAGGTAGCTGTTCCAGTTTAATAAGCCCTGCCCGGTGCAGGCATCTACACTGGCCTGCAAATAAATGGTTTGGTGCGGTTGGCCATAGGTTCCATACCCTCCGCAGCTATCAAAGGGGGCAATGGCGTATTGTTCAATACCCGCATCGGCAGTAGAGTTTGGGTTGGTGTAGGTAGTGTTATTATAACCTTGCACGGTATCAATAGGCACCCAGTTGCCGCCAATATTTTGGTAGATGATATAGCCTGCTACATCGCTATCAGGGCCCGGTTGCCAGCCGATAACTGCATCGCCGTTTGCATCTACCGATACGGTATCTATTACCCCCGCGGCAGGTGGTGTAATATTCTGGAACAACTCCCCATCAATATTAGAAGACGAGGTACAACCCGAAGCATCGCCCACCTCTACACGGTAATAAATACTGTCTGAACATACGTTTAAAGGGTCGCTATATGCCGTTGTTGGTGTTGTGCCTATCTGGTTCCATGTACCTAGCGGAAAGTCTTTAAACACGCTGTACGTGCCTGCTGATGTTGGCGGTGGTGGAGTTGAAAGCGGGTTCCAGTCTAGTTGGCCCACCGTGCCATTGCTGGGGTCGGTAACATTCAGGTAAATGCTTTGCAGGGTATCTAATGGCGGAGAATAAATTATCCCCCCGCAGCCCGAGCGGGTTTTAACCATATAGTAAATGCTTTGGCTGTTAGCCCCCGCACCAACATGTGTGTAGGTGTTGGCGTTTATGTTGAAGATACTATCCACTACCGTAAACGGCCCGTTGAGCGATGTTGATGAATAGATATGGTAGCTATTGAACGTATTAACCAGGTTGGGTATGGGTACCCAGGTAAGCTGCACATCGCCATTTGGTAGTACCGATACGCACCGTAAGTCGGGCGATGGCTCTGTTGGCTGGGCGACAACCGTTATGGTTACTGTTACAATGTTTTGCGATGGCGCCGGGCAATAATCATCCCTAACCCTAAATACAAACACAAACCGGTTTGATTGCGATATACACCCTGGGTTTTGGGCTATATGGTTACAATCAGTCTGCCAGTTGAATATGGTAGATGCCCCCTGCCCGGGAGTGCCTTGTATGGGCGATGGCAATTGCAGTGTAGCACATGGCGGAAAGTTACAGCCTGCTGTAGGGTCTGTAAAGCCTGTACCAAACTGCCCTCCGGTGGCGGTAATAGTAACCGACTGAGGCGTACCTATGGGCAGGTATTCAGCATCGGCACCGGCAAGTGTAAAGTTTACCGGGTCGCCGGCGGTAACGGTAACATCAAAACTGGTATTGCCATTAAAGGGTGGCGTTACGGTTGGGGGGAAGTTGGCCCCGCAATTAAGGATAACAATCTGAATCTCCCTGAAAATTTCGGCTACCAGTTGCCCGCATTTAAACGATTGTACCTTAACCGTAGTAACAAACAGGCCCATAGTGTAGGGCGTAAAGGCTACTTCGCCATTGTCTGGGTTTAATACCGCGCCAATATTGTTGGGGTTTTGGTTGGTATTGGGCAGTGGCGATGCAATACTATAGCCGGGGTTAAATATCAAGGTGGGCGGTAGGTTGTTGGCTGCTATAAAAGGCCCACCGGCTAATTCATCTAACGGCGATGCCCATTCGTAGTGCAGCGAGTCGAGGTCGGGGTCGTACGCATTATGGTTATACTGAAAGGGCGAGCCTGCACAGATAATAATGGCGGGCCGTTCTGCAAACACCGGCGACGAATCAAAGCAAGGGCTAACATTGGTACCGTTATACGAATACATAATGGCCCGCAGCGTCATACCTGTAGAGCCGGGGTTTACCAGGTTGCTAATGGCATTGTTGCGGCAACAATCGTCGTAGGTAAAAATCCAGCCCTCGGGTGGCGGGGTTCCTGTTAAGGTTATTGGGGCGCTTTGAAAGACAAACTCTTCTACCGCACCGGGTACCGGGTTTATGGTATTGCCCATACCGCAGTTTATGGTAGGCCCTAAGCCATTGCATTGGGGCGATATATCTATTTGTGAAACTAAGCTAAGTGTTATACCCGTAAGGTTAGGGTTGTTATTCACCCTAATGGTAGCGGGTTGTGGCATGGGTATGCCGTTACAATCGCGGTAAACGCGCAGGGTAAAGCGGAACTGCCCGTTACCCAGGCATAGCCATGTAATTTCGCCCCCCATAAGGTGCGATGCAATGGCGTTGCTGCTAACCAACAAAAGAAAAAATAGTATTGAGTAAATTTTTTTCAAATACCGCTATCAATTAATTGCGTAACGAATATATAACTTTTTGATAGCTTTTTAAAGCCATTTAGCTGATAATTATCATGCATAACCACAAGTAAATAAGTTAATATTGCAGCTATAAACTATTGTTATGAGTTTTTCACCTGAAGCATTAGAACGTTTAAAGCTACTGGAAGATAAATTTTCGTCTATGGGGCAGGATTTGGTATCGTACCTTGATGGACTTTTGTACGCCAATTTTACCACGTATTGGGACTATATTAAGCTGGATACCCTGCTTAGCTTACAAAGCACCAAAACTGATTTTCCGGACGAGAAAATATTTGTGGTTTACCATCAAATAACCGAGTTGTACTTTAACCTTTGCCTGCACGAACTTGAGCAGATACAGGCACTGGAAAAGCCAACGGCACAGTTTCTAATAAGCCGTGTAAAACGCATCAACCAGTACTTTGAAGCCCTTATCCGCTCTTTTGGGGTTATGGTAGAGGGTATGGACAAGGACCAGTTTCTTAAGTTCCGCATGTCGCTGTTGCCGGCCAGTGGTTTCCAATCGGCCCAATACCGCAAAATTGAAATTCGTAGTACCGATTTTAATAACCTTTTGGTAAAGGAAAAGCGCAATATGCCAGAGTTTGACCAAATGGGAACCGAAGACCTCTTTGAGCATATATACTGGAAAACCGGGGCTACCGAATTAGCATCGGGCAAAAAAACATTAACCCTGCGCCAATTTGAAGATAAATACTCTGCTGAACTGATAGAACTGGCTGCCTATAGCCGCAACAATAACCTGTGGACTAAATATAGTGCTGCTGAAAAAACAGCCGAGGAAGAGGCCGAACTTGCAGAACAGTTGCGCGAACTGGACCTTAACGTAAACGTGCGCTGGCCTATGCAACACATGCGCTCAGCATCGCGCTACCTTGATAAAAAGCCCGAGGCTATTGCCGCTACGGGTGGAACCAATTGGCAAAAATACCTGCCTCCGCGCTTTCAGTTACGCATTTTCTACCCATCTTTGTGGTCTGCTGAAGAACTGGAGAACTGGGGCCGCAGCAGTTTTGGAGAGTAGTAATAGTACTTTTTTTATATTATAGTAATAGTTGAGGAGATGCAGAGCGCGAATAAAGTGTTGATGGTAAGGCCGGCAGCCTTTGGTTTTAACCCACAAACCGCCGAGTCTAATAAATTTCAAAAACAGGTGGGTGGGCTTAAACCTGAACAAATTCAAGCTAAAGCAGCTGCCGAATTTGATAATTTGGTAGAGGTGCTGATAGAAAACGGGGTAGAGGTTTTTGCGGAGAATGATACTCCCCTGCCTTTAAAACCCGATGCTGTATTCCCTAACAACTGGGTGGGTTTTCACCACGGCAAGCGGGTATTTTTATACCCTATGCTGGCTGAAAACCGCCGCTTAGAGCGCCGCGAAGATATTATCCGCAACCTGGAACTGGTATATGGTTATGTACCTAATGAACTGACCGACTTTACCTATCTTGAAAAGGAAAAAATGTACTTAGAGGGTACGGGCAGCGTGGTGTTCGACCATGATAACCAAACCGCCTATTGTGGTATATCGCCACGCAGCAACGCCAAGGCTTTTCAGTTGCTGTGCACATCTCTACGTTATCAGGGGGTTGAGTTTGACATTTATGATGGCGCGGGTTTTCCTATCTACCATACCAATGTAATGCTCTCTATTGGCAGCGATTGGGTTATAGTTTGCTTTGATGCCATACCCGACAAAGCGCAACGCGGTAACCTGCTGCAAAGCCTTATTTGGACAGGCAAGGACATTATCAAAATATCGCTGGAGCAAATGGAAAAATTTTGTGGCAATGTGCTGCAGCTTACCAATAAAGAGGGTGATAAACTTATCCTGATGTCAGACACAGCTTACAATGCCTTTAACTCATCGCAGTTACAGGCTATAAAAAGCATAGGCACAAAGATTATCCATGTGCCTATACCCACTATTGAAGAACATGGCGGTGGCAGCATACGCTGCATGATAGCCGAAATGTTTGATTAAAAAAGCCCTTCTCAAAAACAAGAAGGGCCTATTCAATTCTTTATACCGGTTTTTATTACTCTAAATATACTATCCGCCCTTTGGGGTACTTAACAGAGTACTTAGGCCCTACTTTACGTTCTTCGCCTGTAGCAAGCTTCATGCGCCAGGTTAGTATGCCTGTATCTTTGTTAAAGTTAGATCCCGCAACATCGGTGTTGTCAACCGTAATCTCGCTGCTTTGCGATACCGGGAAACGGTCTTCCACTACAATATTTATTTCCTGTTTCTTTTTATTCTTAACCGTAATCTCCCATGCACGTTTATCTATGCGGTTGCCGCCCAGTACCTGGCGTTGGGTAAACTCTTTGGTTTTAACCAAATCAACCACCACGTTTTTATCCCTGCCTAATGATACCTGCAAGGTATCATCTGTATTGGTAAGGTCTATCAGGCTTTTGCCTATATAGGTGTTTTCAAAATATACGTTGGCTTCGCCGTCTATCAATTCAAACTTTTCCCATCCCGTTATTTGCGCGGTTAAGAATGCATCTTTATCCAGTTTGGGTGCGCAATAGTATTCATAGTAAGCAGGCAGCTCGTAATCTTTTATACCAACGCCGTTAGGCTTGCCGTTGCTAAGTATGGTGTAGGGTTCATCAATAACAAATACATATGTTGTAGGTTGGGCTACAACTGTGGTTGTAGCATTATTTCCGGCAACTTCGAATGCTTTATTATCATATCTTTTACCTTTTGATACTACAGCTACTGATGCTATCCTATCGTACGAAATGCTTTCCGGCCTTTTGTTAGCACCTGTAATTACTACAGAATCTAGGCTTATATTTTGTGCTTGCAGGCCTACCATCATATTTTGGCCCGGCCACATTTCCATATCCTCGTAGCCAATGTATTTTATCACCAACATATCAGCGTTTGGAGGCAATGCCAGTTTAAAATTGCCATCCAAATCGGTAGCAACGCCAATGCCGGTACCTTTAATCATAACCGTAACACCTATAAGCGGCTCACCTGTGTTAGGGTCGTAAATACGGCCGCTGGCTTCGGTAAGTGTTGGGTTAGGGTTATACCCTTTGTTGGGTTTGTAAGCAGATGTGTTAAAGTTTAAAAACCAGGGCTTAAGCTCAGGCTTATTATTATTGATTGATGGGCTGCCGGTCGATAGGGTCAGCTTTACATCTTTCCAATCTTCTCCGCTGGTTTGCATCACGTTGGCGCGCAGGTTTAGGTTCAATGGTTCAGATACGTTGTTTACCACCACATCGTAACTGGCAAACCATGCCGCCTTATTGGTGTTGTATGTTAGTGTAAGCGTTGCCGGGGTAGA
>JAIXUZ010000429.1 GCA_027483285.1 Bacteroidota bacterium | reverse complement strand
GTTTTTAAACAGCTCGTTGTAGTGCTTTTGAGCCAGCATAAGGTGCAGGCTTTCGGGCGTGGTTATCAGGCATTGCGGTGGTGTTTTCTTTTGGCTGGCACGTTTGGCAGAACTTGTATCGCCCGTGCGGGTATCAACGTTCCAATCTAACCCTAAATCGGTACAGGCAGTTTGTACAGCATCTTTAATCTCGGCCGCAAGTGCCCGCACAGGGCTAATCCACAACAGTTGCAAGCCCTTTTGTTTATGGCCTTTTTGTTGTTCTATAAGCGATGCAATAAGCACCGGCAACGCCATAGCATAGGTTTTACCGCTGCCTGTAGGCGCATTCAGCAAACCCGAGTCCCCATCCATATAGGCTCGCAAACACTCCTGCTGAAAGGGGAATGCCTTCCAGCCGCGGTGCTTAAACCAGTTGGTATGGATTTGTAATGGTGTCATTTTTACCCCCTCGCTCCCGCTTAAAGCGGGAGCACTCCCCCTACCTTAGGGGGAGTGTTGTTAAATAACAAGAATAGGGGTAAATAGTTATAAAAACAAAAGTCCCGCTTGCAGCGGGACTTTGATTATCTTATTATCTGATTTACTAATTATCTAATTAGTATCTGCCTTCTCTTTTGCCTTGGCTCGTCTTTTTAGCGTCGCGTTTAGGCTTGTCGGTTTCAATCTCAACACGTATACGGCGGCCTTTGTAGTCAAAGCCATGTAGCATGTTTTTAATTGTATCGGCAAACTCAGTTTCCGCTTCAAAGAAAGAGTAAGCACCTTTAACCGTAATACGGCCAACGGCACGCTTAGGTACGTTACAACGTTGTAGGATGAAACCTAACAACTTACCGTTGTCAAGGCCTTCCATTTTACCAATGCTCATAAACATACGCTCGTAATCGCCATCGTCGGCGCGGCTGCCACCGGTGCCCCTGCCTTCGCCACGCTCACGGCCGCTATCGCGGTCTTTACCACCATCACGGTCACGGTCGCGAGGTTCAGCTTTCTTGTTAAGGTCGGCTGATCCACTGTAATAATCAAAGTAGCGGTTAAATTCTAACGATGCAAAACGGGTAATGATTTCTTCCTTGCTAAGGTCTTCCAATTCTGCAAAAACAGCTGGAAGGAAGTTAGCAATATCTTTCTCGTTAATCTTCACATCGTGCAAACGGTGAACAAGTTCCAGCACGCGTTTTTCGCACACCTCTACACCCGTAGGCACAAGGGTTTGAACAAACTGCACATTAGCCTTTTTCTCTATCTGGCGAATTTTATGCATATCCCTGCGGGTGATGATAGCGATAGAGAAACCGGTATTACCTGCACGCGCGGTACGGCCGCTACGGTGGGTATAGTACTCTACCTCATCAGGCAGGTTCATATGGAATACGTGGGTAAGGTTGCTAACGTCAATACCGCGGGCGGCAACGTCGGTAGCAATAAGCAACTGCAGGGTTTTAGCTTTAAAAGCCTTCATTACCTTGTCGCGTTGCGCTTGCGATAAGTCACCGTGCAGGGCATCGGCATTGTAGCCGTCCTTCATCAGTTTCTCTGCAATATCTTGTGTTTCTGCTTTAGTACGACAGAAGATAACACCAAATACATCAGGGTTAATGTCAACCACACGCTTCAACGCTTCGTAGCGGTTACGGTCGTCAACCATCATGTACAAGTGGGTAATGTTTGCGTTACCCTGGTTTTTACCACCTACTGATATTTCGTAAGGGTCTGTCATGTACTTTTTAGAAATACGTTGAATCTCTTGCGGCATTGTAGCCGAGAACAACCAAACGTTTTTCTCTTTTGGAGTATGGCCAAGGATAAAGTCGATATCGTCTTTAAAGCCCATGTTCAACATCTCGTCAGCTTCGTCTAATACAACAAAGTTAACCTCGCCAATGTCTATGGCTTTACGGTCCATAAGGTCCATTAAACGGCCGGGGGTGGCTACAATTATCTGAGCCCCTTTACGAATTTGTTTAATTTGGTCCTGAATGCTGGCGCCGCCATATACGGGCACAATGTTCAACGGTTTTACGCCCTTGCAATAGTTTGTAAGGTCGCTTTTAATTTGCATGCATAGCTCGCGCGTTGGCGCAAGGATTAATGCCTGCGTAATTCGGTTCTGATCGTCGACAAGCTCAATAAGAGGCAGGCCGAACGCGGCAGTCTTGCCGGTTCCCGTTTGCGATAGGCACACCAAATCGGTGTTACCTGACAGCAGTACGGGTATTGCTTCTTTTTGAACAGGAGTTGGCTTTTCAAAGCCAAGTGACGTGACTGTTGCAACTATTTTGTCGGACAGTCCTAGTGATTGAAAGTTATTCATTTATGGTGCAAAGGTACAAAAAAAATGTGAATAATGTAAGTAGTTGGTTATTATACTATTATGTGTTTTATGATGGTGTTGAGAACCAAGTAATTAACATGTTTTTTAGTTGATAGTTGATAGTTGGTTGTTGGTTGTTGGTTGTTCGTAGTTAGTTGCCGATTATATTCATAAAATTTATTAACATTATTTATTTTTAACTTGACAATAGGTGCAATTATGTACTACCTTTGTAGCCGTTATTGCAATAACATATTACCACCTATTAAAAACACACGCCGCGGCGCAACAAACCAACTAAAACCTATAAACGATTTTTGTATTACGGTTTAAATAAAAGAATTAATATTGACTGATTACCTAAGAGGACACGCTTAAACAATGGGATAAACCAACCCGGATAAACGGGCAAACCATTGGTCAGTTAGTATGCAGTTATTATATGTTTTACACCCACAGGCGGTTTGCAATGCAGGCTGCCTTTAGGTGTTTTGTTTAACCCAAGTTTATACCCTTAAGGCCCCACGGAAACCACGCGCCGCGTAATACGACTCGGCCCCATTGTGGTAGGTAAAAACGTTATCGTACCTGCGGTCGCAGAAAAGGGCACCACCCAGTTTTCTAATATCGGCAGGTGTTTCTACCCAGCTCGATGTTTTTAAATCAAACGTACCCAACAGTTGTAATTCGCGGTATTGCTCTACTGATAAAATGGTAATGCCCATTTCCTCAGCCATGTTTAGCGCGTTGTTGGCGGGCTTATTTTCCTTGCGGGCTTCCAGGGCTTTATGGTCGTAACAAATGCTGCGGCGGCCTTTGGGGCTTTCGGGTGCGCAATCGTAAAAAACATATTCACCGGTGGCTTTATCGTAGCCCACTACATCAGGCTCGCCTCCTGTTTCTTCCATCTTATCAAGTACCCAAAGCTTAGCGGGGTTAGCTTCCAGCCTGGCCTCTACATCGGCCCATTTCAGGCCATTGTGGCGCTGCATATTATTCTCGAAACGGGCCTTTAACACACCCAATAAACTTAGCGCTTGTTCTGCCGATAGTTGCTTTTTCATAGCTATGCCCTTTGTCTGAAGGCTAAAAGTAAAATTAATCTTCTAACCCTTTACCAACTAATGTGGACTGTGTATATATTTTAAAGTAGTGGTTGGCTTTTAATACAAAACGCCGGACTAAAGCCCGGCGTTTAAGAAATATATAGCCCAATAAAAAATCAGGTTGAGTAAGTATTATTCTTTAATAAATTTATAGGTGTTTACATTACCCGAGGATGATGTAACACGGGCAAAATACATTGCAGGTTGCAGGTTGTTTACGTTTAGTACCGGGGCAATAGCCTTAGTGTTATCAACCAGTACCACCTTACCGTCTAAGCTATAAATTTCGATGCTTTTAATACCTGTTGTGCTTGTAAAGTGCAGGTTGTTTGCAACGGGGTTAGGGAATAGGTTAATATCATCAACCTTAAGTTGTTCGGGTAAAGATGTTGTAGTTTCTATGCGCTTAGGGTATGCATCGTAGCAATTGTTCAAATTCCTCATCAAATCGAAATACTGGCCATCTTGAAAATTTAGTGGCTCGTAGCTGGTTTGCAAACCTGTAACTAACGATACCCCAATAATATTGCCCCCATTGTTGTAGTAATAGGTAAGTGTATTAGGGTCTACAGCCGCACCTGCGTTTAAAGAGTAGCCACCCATAGATACAGTAGTTGGTGAAATGATAGTTACAACGCCTGTTGCAGGGTTTATTTTGCCCAACCTAACGGTAGATGAGTCTAACACCTCAGTTTCAAAATCAGGTAAAAGAGGGTCCTGGATAACGCTAAAATAGTTTTTCCTAATAAGGCCATAAATGGCGGTATCTGCGCAGCTATAAGCAAAATTATCAAACACAATACCATCAGGGTTTATAATGGGCATACTGCTGTATACATTGCCATTGTAAAGGTCTAACCCCACAATATTTGCCCCGGTAGAATAATAAAAAACCATTTGGTAGGGGTCGATGGTGCTGCCGGCAAGTGCATAGCCCAAGCCAATAGGCTGCGGCGATATGCGCGTAATAACACCTGTTGCTGTATTAACCTTTGCCAAATAAGTTTCCATTATGTTTTGGTTATCCCCTACCACCCTAGCTAAACCGTACAAGGTACTATCGGCATTGTTAAACCTAAAGTTATCAAAATAGCTTTCGCCCAAAGGGTCAGTTAGCGGTACGCTGGTAATTATTTGCCC
>JAIXUZ010000134.1 GCA_027483285.1 Bacteroidota bacterium | reverse complement strand
GCCTTTACCAGGTGCGCCGCAGGTGCTGCTTCTTGCAGCAATTCCAGCAGCGATTTATCCGTTGTAAAGTAGTTAAGCACCCCGTTTACCGGTGGCTTGGTTTCGTCTATCGGGTTTGTGGTGTCTATAACCGTTTTGCCTGCAAGGTTAGCAATGCCTGCCGTTTTAACAACGTCTATTGCAGCGTGGCCTTTAACGGCTATAACTACAATACCTCCAAACTTAGCGGTGTCTTCAAAACTGCCAATCTGGGCAGCGGGGTTTTTCTCCTTCCACTCACTAAGTTTAGCGGGGTTGGTAGTGCCCAGCATTACGTTGTAACCGTGCTTTAAAAAGCCTGCACCGAGAGCCTTTGCCACAGCGCCCGACCCTAATATGCCTATGTTTTTGTTCATTGTTTTAGTGTTTTAACAAATGTAATAGAGTTTTACATAATCAATGTTAAGCCAAAATGTTTTATTGCCCCTCGGCCATATTTTATAGCTTTGACTAATTATTTAAAGCCCTATGCTGCTATCCATATTCGCTTTTTCATCTGCAAAAGATACCTACCCATTGGTTACGGCAATAGTGGTAATAATTGTTGCCGGGTTGTTGTTTTTTAAAGGTGGAAAATCTAAGAATAACAACGGGTGGGGTACTGATGATGAACAACAAGACAATATTGACTAAATGAAACGTATTACTGTTTTTTGTGGCTCAAACTATGGAAGCAATCCTGCCTATGCTAAAGCAGCCGAAGAGTTAGCCGCTCTTATGGTGCAAAACAACATAGGCCTTGTATATGGCGGTGGCAACATAGGGCTTATGGGCCATATTGCCGATGAGGTGCTGAAACTGGGTGGCGAGGCTATTGGTGTTATCCCCAAAAAACTAATGGAACGCGAGGTTGGCCACTTAAACCTTACCCAGCTGCATATTGTAGAAACCATGCACGAGCGTAAAGCCCTTATGGCTGATTTATGCGATGGTTTTATTGCTATGCCGGGCGGCATAGGTACTTTAGAAGAAATAATTGAAGTATATACCTGGCTGCAGCTGGAGTATCACCACAAGCCCTGCGCATTGCTTAATGTTGATGGGTATTACGATAAGCTTAATGCTTTTCTTGATTTTATGGTAGCCGATGGGTTTTTAAGCTTGGCTACTAAAGATAAAATGTTGGTTGATGGTACACCCGCAGGCCTGCTTAACCAAATGCAAAGCTTTTTTCAGGTTAATACCATTCGTTAACTCTTTATCTTTTTAATTGGCCCTATACCCTATCCCCTAAAATAACTACCTTTGCCCATTCAAATTAGCTAATGGAATTCAGTTTTGACCACCTTTTAACCGCTGATGGGCTTATACGCCTTCTTACTCTTTCTGTTTTAGAAATTGTATTAGGTATCGATAATATCATCTTTATCTCAATCATTGCAGGCAAACTGCCGCGCACCCAGCAGGGCACCGCACGTATGTGGGGCTTAAGCCTTGCGCTTATTATGCGCGTTATCCTGTTATCTGGTATTTCGTTTATTGCCAGCATGACAGCCGCCCTGTTCAGCATTGGCGATTTTGGGGTTACCGGCCGCGATTTGATTCTTTTTGCAGGTGGTGTATTCCTTATCTATAAAACTACTGTTGAAATTATTGAGAAGCTGGCTGATAAGCCTGAATCTCCTCAGGATTTTAAAGAACGTAGCCTGTTTGCCGCTATCATTCAAATTGTACTTATTGATATTGTCTTCTCGTTCGATTCGATACTAACAGCCGTTGGCGTAAGCAGCGATTTACCTTTGGCGCAGGGCTTACCTATTATGATTGGCGCCGTTATCATCTCTATGATTATTATGATGATATTCTCAGGCAAGGTTAGCGACTTTATAAACCGCAACCCTTCTATCAAAATGCTGGCCCTTGCATTCTTAATTTTAATAGGGGTTATTTTGGTGGTAGAGGCATTGCACGTGCATGTAGACAAAACATATATCTACGTTGCTATGGGCTTCTCTTTGGTAGTAGAAATGTTGAATATGCGTATGCGTAAGGTACTTGTCCAGCACGAAAAACATCATCTTCCTAATCCCAACGACCCCAGCCTTACCGAAGCGGAATTACGTAATCTCAATAAAAAGAAATAACAATGGCAATTATTGCGCCTTCCATACTTTCTGCTGATTTTGCTAACCTGCAACGCGATTGCGAAATGCTTAACCAATCGGCTGCCGACTGGTTTCATGTCGATATTATGGATGGAGTTTTTGTGCCCAATATATCATTTGGTTTCCCTGTGGTTAAAGCCATTAAAAAGCACGCTACAAAGCCGCTCGATGTGCATTTAATGATTGTTGACCCCGACCGTTATATCAAGGCTTTTGCCGATGCCGGTGCCGATTATTTAAGTGTACATATAGAAGCCTGCAACCACTTGCACCGCACCCTGCAATACATAAAAGCCGAGGGCATGAAGGCCGGTGTAGCTGTTAACCCGCATACCCCCGTTAGCCAGTTGGAAGATATTGTTGCCGATACCGATTTGTTTTGCATGATGAGTGTAAACCCCGGTTTTGGCGGGCAAAAATTTATAGAGAATACCTACCGTAAAATAGAAAAGCTAAAAGACCTTATTCTTAGAGCAGGTTCTAAAGCCCTTATAGAAATTGATGGTGGGGTAGATGGCAACAACGCCGCTAAACTTATTGCCACCGGTGCCGATGTGCTTGTAGCAGGCAATTATGTATTCTCCGCCGCTAACCCAACAGCAACTATAGAATCGCTGAAAGCGATTTAAAATCTGTTTTCTGATACGTTGAACTAATTATGTATTCTGAATGAGCTGCTTAATCTCCTTTATCCTTTGCTGCTTATTAGCCTCGCGGAGGTTCTGGCAGGTACCGGTAAAATAATGGTGTGCCGATAAAAATTTAACCTGCAACTTATTCCATTCATTTTCATCAATTATAGCACCCCTAAAAACAAGCTCTTTAAACAAGCTATGCGAAATTGGGTAGAAGTCGTCCCGTCCTAAATAATCAAGGTCAGCATCGCATATTATCTCCTCCAGTTTATTATCGGGCGTTTGCGGTATTTTGGTCGACATTATCATGCCGCAAATAATATCAATATCATTAGCAGAATAGCCATACGTTGGCAGCATTTCACGCGTTATGCGGCAACCTGCCTCTTCATGGTCGGTAAAAGTTTCAGTAAAGCCAGAGTCGTGCAACAGGGCAGCTGTTTTTAGCAAAAGCAAAGGCGTGCCGCTTATATTTTCTTTTTTAGATATCTCAGTTAGGGCGGCTAAAACATCCAGCGTATGGTGTACCCCATGGTAATAAAGGTTGGGCGACAGGCCTTCCTTCAATTTTAACATCATGTCGGCATACAGCCTTTGGTACTCCATACTATCTTATTTGTTACCTTTCTGTCAATTTCAGGACCGAATATTACTAAATATCTTACAAAACAAAAATCCTTACTTACTTTAGCATCTCAGATTTTTGCTTAAAATGAGATTTACAATTGCCATAATAGTACTTTTTTTTGCCTTTACCATACCAGCTGTATCGCAAAATAAACGCTTAGTTGATAGTTTGGAAAGGGTGCTGCCCAAAACACCCAACGATACCCACCGTGTTGATTTGCTTAACACCCTGGGCCGCGAGTATTTTCTATCTAAACCTAAAAAGGCACTAAAAAGTTTCGAGCAGGCCCAAAAGGCAGCGCTTCAGCTTAACTATATTCCGGGTTTGGCTATGAGTTATTATAACCTCTCATTAGTCCACTCTGCCATGGGCGATGCTGACAAGGCCGCTTACTACAAAAATCTCTTCAACGTTACCAAGCAAAAACTAGACGACTCAAAGCAAATATCCAATCTTAACGGCGAAATAGCTAATAAAAATAAGGAGCTGGAGGGCAAAATGAAAGACCTTTCAGCAAAAGAAAGAGATTTGCTAAACCAGGAGGGCGAACTTAAGCAGTTGGGTGGTGCGCTTGATAGCAGTAAAAAGGAAAATGCTGGACTTAGTAAGGAGCTTGAAACCAGTAGGCTTGAACTGCAGATTAAAGAAAATAAAATTAAGCTTAGTGAACAGGAAAGCGAAATTGAAATTCAACACCAGATTGTAGTACGCAACTTATTTATTGCGGCCTTTATTATCCTATGTATTATAGCCTTTTTTATTTACCGTAGCTATAAAGAGAAGCAGAAAACTGCAGAAGAACTGGAAGCAAAAAACCGCATTATTGCTGCTGAAAAAGAACGTTCAGAAGAATTGCTGCTTAATATTCTGCCTGCCGAAACAGCCGAGGAATTAAAGAAGTATGGCAAGGCATCGCCCCGCTACTATTCTGAGGTTACGGTGCTTTTTACCGATTTTAAAAATTTCACCAGCTTTGCCGAAAGCTATACACCCGATAAGCTGGTGGCCGAAATTGACCTTTGTTTCCGCAAGTTTGATGAGATTATAGACCGCCATGGGTTAGAGAAAATTAAAACCATTGGCGATGCGTATATGTGTGCATCGGGTGTGCCGGCGGTTAATAGTAACAATGCGGAAGCTGTTGTTGCTGCAGCTATAGAAATTCGCGATTTTATGCTGGAAATGCGTAAAGACCGTAAAAAGAACAAAGAGGAGTATTGGGAAATACGTATTGGTATACATACAGGGCCTATTATTGCAGGCATTGTTGGCATTCGCAAGTTTGCTTATGATATTTGGGGCGATACCGTGAACATAGCCTCGCGCATGGAAAGCAGCGGCGAAGAGGGCAAAATCAATATATCGGGTACCACCTACGCCTTGGTTAAAGATAAGTTTGCCTGCGTATACCGCGGCAAAGTGGAGGCAAAAAACAAAGGCGAAATTGAAATGTACTTTGTAGAAAGCAAAACGTAAACTACATAAAGCATTAATTAAAAAATCCCCGCGCTGTTTAAGCGCGGGGATTTTTTATTTCTTTTTAAGGCTCTCCCCCTGCTAAGGGGGAGTACCCAGACACGTAGTCGTCTGGGGGAGGGGGTTAATAACCTATAACCTACTTTCCTTCCAATATAGTTACCGTGCCATGCTCTTTTTTAACGCCTTGCGGGTGGTTTACCTCGAGTATAAAGTAGTAAACCCCATCGGTAGCTCCATCGCCATCCCAATCGTTTTTATAATCGGTGCTGTTGTATAGCAAATTGCCCCATCGGTTATATACCCATAGCTTGCTTCCGGGGAATTGTTCCAGGTAAGCAAATACCAAAAAGTCGTTATATCCGTCGCCATTTGGGGTAAATACGTT
>JAIXUZ010000068.1 GCA_027483285.1 Bacteroidota bacterium | reverse complement strand
TGGAGCGATGTGCGCTTTTTGGGTAAACTGAAAACAGTAGAGAAAGTACTGGCAGTATCTGACCTCTTTTTACTAACATCAGAAAGTGAGAGCTTTGGCCTTTCGGCATTAGAAGCCATGGCATCTAAAGTGCCTGTAATATCTACCAATACAGGCGGCCTGCCCGAAGTGAACATAAATGGGGTTACCGGCTTTACCAGCAACGTGGGCGACATAGACGATATGGCTGCCAACGCCCTTAAAATACTTACCGACCCTATTACTCACTCTCAGTTTAAAGAGAATGCCTATAAAAAGGCGTTGGAATTTGATATTAATAATATACTACCACAATACGAAGCTATTTATGCCAGGGTGCTGAATAAGGCTGTGGCAGCGGAATAATTCAATACCATAACAATAAAAAATGGCTACACTTCAGCCCAAGCATAAAAAAACACTTAAGTACCTGCTTATAGGCTTTGCCGCATTTTTTATATTTATAAATGCCATAGCCTTTTTCCATGCATGGAACTTTTCGCACTTTAACCCTAACGCTACTAAGCGGGTAAACGGTTATAAAAAGTCGGCAGGGCAAAAGCTTAGCTCCCTGTTTTTAGGGGTTGATATGCCACGCCCCGTTAACGATTCCCTGCCAAGCCTACCCTACGAAACCATTACCCTACAGAGCAATAAAAAAATTGAGTGCTGGTATATAAAAGCCGATAGTGCTATTGGTACCGTTGCGCTTTTTCATGGTTATGGCGGCAGCAAAAGCAGCATGCTGCAACGTGGCTATTACCTCCACAGCCTTGGTTACAACCTGCTTTTGGCCGATTTTATGGGCAGCGGCGGCTCTGAAGGCAACACAACCACCATAGGCCTATTAGAAGGGGCACAGGTTAAAACCTGCGTAGACTACCTTGTAAAGCGCGGCGATAAAAACATCTGCCTGTTTGGTACATCTATGGGTGCGGCATCTATTCTAAAAGCTATGGATACCGAACCATTGCCTGTACAATCGCTAATACTGGAATGCCCATTTGGCAGTATGGCACAGGCTGTAGATAACCGCTTTAAGCTTATGGGTGTACCATCCTTCCCCATGGCTAAACTGCTTATGTTTTGGGGCTGCGTACAAACGGGCGGTAACCTGTTTACCCATAGCCCGGCTAATTATGCCAAAAACGTAAAATTACCCACCCTGGTGCTTTGGGGAGAAAAAGACGACAAAGTAAACCGCGAAGAAACTGATGCAGTTTATACCAATTTAGCCGGTCCAAAACAATTGGCTACTTATCCAAACTCTAAGCACGAAAGCTACCTTAACCACGACAGTGATAAGTGGAAAAATGATATCAGAATATTTCTTTCGAGTATAAGTAGTAACCATATAATTCCTTAACCACGTATTTTATCAGAAGTATCAAATAAATTTCAATAGTTGCTTGCTGGTAGAACTCCTGATACTCTCTCACCAAAAAAAGACTTAAACAAGAGCTATTAATTTAGCTAGTTCTGCTCATCATCCAACTTAAAAATGGTGTTGTATATAAATACAAATCAGCACTATATAGCTTTTTTTGAAAAATATACATACTTTTATTTCATGAATTTACTACGTATAACAGTAATAGCATTTTTCACTATTGCAACATTTAAAAGTTTAGCGCAAAATAATGTAGGCATAGGAACAACCAGTCCCGATGCATCATCATTATTAGATTTAACTGCTAACGACAAGGGTTTTTTACCCCCGCGTATGACAACCATAGAAAGGCTGGCTATTGTTAACCCAGCTATGGGCTTATTGGTATATGATAGTACTGTAAATTGTTACTTTTATTTTAATGGTACAGTATGGCTTTCGTTATGCCAGTTATCAGGCCCAACCGGACCAATTGGCAATACAGGCGCCCAAGGTATAACCGGTTTGCAAGGCATACAAGGTGTGACTGGTGCTACCGGAGCTAATGGTATTCAAGGTATACAAGGTGTAACAGGACCAACTGGTGCTACAGGCTCACAAGGCATACAGGGTATAACAGGGTCAACTGGTGCTACAGGCGCACAAGGCATACAGGGCATAACAGGGTCAACTGGCGCTACAGGCGCACAAGGCATACAGGGCATAACAGGGTCGACTGGCGCTACAGGCGCACAAGGCATACAAGGCATAACAGGGTCAACTGGTGCTACGGGGTCACAAGGCATACAAGGTGTAACAGGGGCAACAGGCGCTACAGGGTCACAAGGCATACAAGGTGTAACAGGGCCACAAGGCCTGGCTGGTACTCCCGGTTCAAGCGGGGCTGCTATGTTTTTAAACTGGGTAGGCGGTAGCCTTTCTCCCGGTAGTTCAAGCCTAACAAGGTATTTATGGTCTTCAGACCCGGCAAATGTTGCAGATAATTGGGCCGGAGTTAGCCTTATGACTCCCGAAGATAATGCTACTGCCATTCCAACAGCAGTTAGCTCTGACAATATATGGTTTTGCCCAATGGATGGTAATGCTACCAAGTTATGGATTTCTATACGCGATAACAGCAATGCCCTACCGGCAACCACAACCTATACATTCGATTTGTATAATTTTACCACCTCTACCTCTACAGGTTTAAGCGTAACAGTACCCCATACTGGCAATGGCTCGTCGGTATTTGCCTCTTCACAAACAAGTGTACCATTGGTTGCAGGGCAATTTTATACCATACGGTCGGTACATAGTAGTGCCGAGACAAGCGGTGCGTTATCAGACATCAAGGCTATAGTGGCATTCTCTCCGAATTAATATTCGTTAGCAATTAACTAACCAGCTGGTAGACCATAAAAAGCAAAAAAGCCCCATAAGGGGCTTTTCAATTTATAATACTGCTTATTAAACGGCCACCTCCGGCTGCACCAAAGGTATGCCTGTGGTTTTAATAGCGCCCATGCCGCCGTATATGTTGGTCAGGTTATCAAACCCATGGCGCTTAAGCAACGATGCAGCTATAACCGACCTGTACCCGCCAGCACAATGCACATAGTAATGGGCGCTTTTATCAAGTTGGGCAAGATTGTTTTCTAATGTTTCAAGGCATATAAGCGTAGCATCTGGCACCACACCGGTGGTCTCTTGTTCGCCGGGGCGGCGCACGTCAAGCACCTTACTTTCTGTGTAATGCAATGCAAACTCTTCGGCCGATACAGAGTTAACTATATCAACCTCTTTACCTGCTGCTATCCAAGCGGCAATGCCACCTTTAAGGTAGCCTTTCACATTTTCGTAACCCACACGGGCCAGGCGAAGCACCGCTTCTTTTTCTTTACCATTATCAGCCACCAAAACCAATGGGGTTTCAGGCTTCAGAATAGTACCTACCCAAATGGCATATTGGCCATCTAAACCAATGTTAAGCGCATTAGGAATAAAGCCCTTTTCAAACTCCAATACTGTGCGGGTATCAAGCACCGTTACGCCTTCGTTAATCAATAGTTCAACAGCATCAACGCTTAGTGCGGTGTTACCACGGGCTACCACGGCATCTACTGCTTCGTAGCCATTCATATTCACCATCGCATCGTGAAAGAAATAGGCCGGAGGTGCCGATATACCATCGGTTACCGCGGTAATAAAAGCCTCTTTGGTAGGTTGCAGCATGGCGTAGTTAGTAGCCTTTTGCTGGCCTATGGTGCTCCAGGTTTCTTTGCCAATATTCTTTCCGCACGATGAGCCTGCACCGTGTGCCGGATATATCGTTAAATCATCGGGCAGTTGTTTCAAACGGTCAATACTGTAGTACAGCATACCTGCTAATTCTTCTAGAGTTAAGTTGCTGCCTTTAACCGTAAGGTCGGGGCGGCCAACATCGCCAACAAACAAGGTATCTCCCGTAAAAATAGCACTCTCTTTGCCATTTTCGTCAAGTAGCAGATAGCACGAACTTTCGGGTGTATGGCCCGGCGTGTGTAACACTTTTATTTTAACGGCGCCTAACGCAAACTCCTCGTTATCGGCTGCGTTGGTAATTTCGTACCCTGCTTTAGCATTAGGGCCATAAATTATTTTAGCGCCGGTTAGCTTAGCCAGGTCAATGTGGCCCGACACAAAGTCGGCGTGGAAATGCGTTTCAAAAACATACTTAATAACCGCGCCTCGTTTTTGGGCCATCTCAATGTACGGTTGCGTCTCGCGCAGGGGGTCAATAATAGCGGCTTCGCCGTTGCTTTCAATGTAGTAAGCAGCCTCGGCAAGGCAATTGGTATATAACTGTTCTACGTACATAATGTAATATTTTTAGCAAAGGTACTAAGGGTTATTATGCCTGTCTATGACATATATCACAAAACCAAATACTGTTTCTTTTTACAGGCATAAAAATAGGGATTTTTTGGGTATTACTTTAGTCTATACCAATACGCGCTACACGCTAAAAAAACTATCTTAGCCCCAATGAACATCATATCGCGAAAAAAGCCACATTACAAGCCACACAAGGGGCTTATGGGGTACCTGGAGAATTATAACCGGGTGCTTGATTTGCCTACTACCTATGGCAAGTTGCTGGAGTATGATTTTGCCAACGCGCTGACGGACAAGGCGGGCCGCGATACGTTGTGGGAGAGTGTGCATTATGGGCCTGATAAGCAGCCCGAAATTCATACCGCGCTGAAGAACATTTACGCGCTGCTGAAAACAGAGGGCGACACAAGTGTGACGGAGCATTTGGAGGTGGACAGGGTTGACTATTGCACGTTTGGCAACAGCAAGCCCTTCCGTATACGGATTATAAACCGCTACAACGATAACTACGATTATTTTTATGTAAAACAGGCCGATGCATCGCGCATTTACGGGCTGGAGCTGGAGCATATCCTGTCGCCCAACCGCATTATTTATTTTATGGATGGCGACACGCTGATTGAGGAGCATATTGTGGGTATACCCGGCGACCGATTTGTGGCCGAGTACCTTGACCAGCCGGCTACCAACAAAATTAGGATTGCCAAGGAGTTTGTAAAATTCAACGAGCGGTGCTTTATCCGCCTATTGGGCGATATGCGTAGCTACAACTATGTGGTGGATGCTACGCAGGATTTTGAGGCTACGCAGTACCGCATACGCGCTATTGACTTTGACCAGCAGTGCTACGAAGGGCGTAAGAACCTGTACCTGCCGCAATTTTATAAGGAGAACCTGGCATTTGTAAACCTTACGGTGGAGTTTTTGAACCCCGAAACGATAACGCAGTACCAAAGGGAGGAACGGTCGTTGATAGCGAAGCGTTTTAAAGCGTCGCGCAAGCGGTTTGAGCGCTTGATGGATGCCCTAGAGGGCGACATTATCTCTACCCCCGAAAAAACGCTGCAACTGGCTAAAGAACTATCTGCACACTATAACGATGAATCTTTTGCCTCAGCCACCACCATGGGCGAGCTACTAAGGCTGAGTTTGCATAGGCTGGAGAAGCATTAGTGTGAGGAGAGAGGAGTGCTGAGAGAGGAGTGCTGAGAGAGTAGAGAAGTTCTTTGAAATATTACCGTGGCACAGCCATTCTGCGTACATCGTCGCCCTTATAGATGGTAGAGGATGGATTGTCGCGCATAGAAGGACCATCAAATAAATCGGGGCCACAGCTTATAATGTGACCAGGGCGAATGGCAGGAGATAGGACAGTAAACTGACCTGCTGTAACACGCACAGTTGAATACTTAAGCGGCCGGGCGCCAAAAAGCACAAAGGTTATAGTATACAAACCGTCGGGCAGGTTGGTAAAGGCATATTCGCCTGCTGCGTTGGTAAATTGTATACGCTCGCGGTTGGTGGTGTCGCTAAGTGTAACTACCACATCGGCCTCAGGGGCTTTGGTTAACGAGTCGGTAACTACGCCCTTTATGCTGCCTGTATTTTGGGCAGATACTAAGAGTGAACTAAACAACAGAAAAACTAAAAATGCATTTTTCATAGCTTA
>JAIXUZ010000024.1 GCA_027483285.1 Bacteroidota bacterium | reverse complement strand
TCGGTTTCATATAGTATTACAGTCAGTTGTAAATTTTCTTGCAGGTGTTTCCGCAGGCGCTGCCAAATAACTACTGCTATGTTTTCAGCAGTTGGTATCAACCCGCCTTTCTCGGGATTAAACTCGTCGGTATCCATGTTCAGGTTGTGGTGGTCGTAACGGTCAAGCACCTCTGTTTTAATAATGGTGCTCAATGTTTTTAAGTTAATCACATAACCTGTATCAGGGTCTACCGGACCTGTCACTTTCACAACTAAGTCATAATTATGGCCATGAAAATTAGGGTTATTACAAAGGCCAAAAACCTCCTTGTTTTTTGCATCATCCCATGTAGGGTTATACAAACGGTGTGCGGCGTTAAAATGCTCTTTGCGATATACGGTAACCAACATGTCCATACTAACCAACTTGTTTTTTGTTTGTTTAGACAACAAGCAAAAATGTTAAACAAAGTTTGCAATACTAATAATACTGCTGCAAAAGAAAGCGTTTTATTTCAATACTAAAAATCAGTTTGCTAACAAGCATCACACTCTTTCTAAACTTCCTATATTTGACCGCTATGCAGTTGTCTTCGCACACTAAACAAATAATACTTTCACTACTCTGCCTGGTTGTGTTTTTAGGGGTGTATTCCTCTTTAACCAATAGTACCGTTTATCATGCCACTTTGGGCAATGTGGTAAAACCCTACAAGGGTATAGATACTGTTGTGATAGGCGGCGGCAAGGTTAACGAGCCTTACACCCCAATTACCAAAAAACACTTGCAACATTGGGATGCACGCACATATTACCAAATTGGAGAATATGGCTATTCTCAATATTATACAACAGCCTTTTTTCCATTATTTCCATTGGTTTACAAACTTACAGGGTTCTCCTGGTTCATCGTCATTATCAATTTTC
Source organism: Bacteroidota bacterium (assembly GCA_027483285.1). Classification (GTDB taxonomy): domain Bacteria; phylum Bacteroidota; class Bacteroidia; order CAMBQF01; family CAMBQF01; genus CAMBQF01. The sequence continues at coordinate 2,668 of JAIXUZ010000024.1, read as the reverse complement.
TGCTCTTTGCCCTTTCGCTTAGCTATATACTAAGGCTTATTGGCAGTAATGCTGTAAAAAGTAATTCGTTCTATCTGCTATTGCTTTTGGCAATGCCCTCTGTGTTTGTTTTCTTTATGCCCTATTCAGAGGCTTTATTCTTTTTATGTTTTACCCTGTGTATTGTAGGTTTTTTTAAGGGGAATAAATACCTGCTGTTTACAGGGCTTTTGCTGGCCGCAGCTACCCGGCCTATTGTTACAATAGTGCTACTCTCAATTTTGTCAGTAGAGTTTATACGCCTTTTGCAAACCCGTAACCTAAAGGCGGCCCTATATGGCTTAAGCTTATTCCTGTTACCAATGCTATTAGGTACTAGCATTGCTGTATATATTCAATATAGCTACACCGGCCATCTGTGGGACTTTATTACAGTACAGAATAAGGTATGGCAACATACCTTCCGCCTTCCCACCAAAGTAGCCGATTGGTCAGACGAGGGGCATACTCTTAATATATTCAGTATACTGTTTATTGTATTTCCGGCATTATTCTACTGTGTTGGTATATTTATCCAGAGTGTAAAAAACAAAGGCAGGCATTTTTCATCCCATCAAATTCTTTTGGCCCCTGCAGCCGAAAAACTAAATTACCTGAGCATACTTTCCGCAGCATATGTAGTAGGTTCTTTTTGTTTTATCCTTTTCTTTCAGGGCGGTAGCTTAAATGGAACTTTCAGGTACATTATGTGCACTCCGTTTTTTTACATTTTACTCTTGGTATTATTAAACAAAGTGCAGGCCCAAGGACAGGTAAGCACCACAAAGTATTTAAAAATAACAGCCGCCCTTAGCGCCTTGTTTATTCTATGGATTGGCATTTATAAACAAAGGTTGATTAATATGGTAGAAATTGGTTTTATTATATTACTTGCAACTTTGTTATTATTTGTTTTATACAATGCTATACCCCGCCGCGTATGGAATGCGCTGGCAGTTATCGTTGCATTTTTAGGGTTGGTTTACCAAACCTATCTCTTCAATTCTTTTTTAGCCAATAGCTGGATTTTAACGTAAGGCATATTGTTTTATTAATGGGAGTTAACCCTGCAAGCCTTTTTAGACTGGATAACTTGTTTTAAAAATCCCTTTAAAGTAACATAATATCTAATTATCTCATTGCTAATTATGGTTTACTTTTACTCCATCATAAACAACTGTATATGCATTCTCTTAAATACCTAAGCCTGCTGCTTTTAGCCTCTGTGTTATTTTCATGCACAACAGCAGAAAATACAAATCTGGGCCTTCACAAACCCTCCGATTTACCTAGTCAGCAGTTTGCCATCAACCCCGGTAAAGACACTACCATTGTTACACAGGGCGGTATAAACCTGCACATTCAAAAAGGCACATTTACTACCAATGTTACCCTAGAGGTTAAAGAAGCCCTTGGTTTTGGCGATATGGCAAAGTATGGGCTAAGCACAATGTCCGATGGTAAACTATTATCCAGCGATGGTATGTTTTACATTGATGCTAAAGATGCTGACGGTAAACAGCCTGCAATCAATATTCCTATTAAGGCTGATGTTCCTGCCACCACAATGCTCGAAAATCCACAGGTGTTTAATGGCAAGGCCGATAGCAGCGGAAATGTTAACTGGGTTAATCCCCAAAAGGTAGCTAACGATAGTTTATTTAAAAAGATAAACGTTGGCGAAAATGTATTTATACAGAAATGTTCATCCTGCCATACAATTGGCGACGGTAAAAAGGCTGGGCCCGATTTAGCCTACATTCACAAACGCCGCACTTACCAATGGTTTGCCGACTATACCCGCGACGCCGTTGCTATGATTAAAAAAGGGGATGCTTGCGCAAAATGCCTTGCCGATCAATATAATAACACAATAATGCCACCACAATCAGTTTCCGATGCTGAAATGAAACAACTGTGGATGTATATTATGAAGGAGAGCTACAAAACGAACGAAGATTCAACAAACCTTGGCCATTTAGATTGCGCTACCCTTAAAGAGGTATTAGAGCCTATAAAAGATACTAGTAGACGTGAACGTTATGATGACGAAAATCAAAATTCCGATGCGATAGTTTTTACAGGCCCCGATGCAGAAGCGCGAGCTAAAAAAGCCATGGAAAATTTAAGCTATGTATACTCTATGAATATTACAAGTTGGGGTTGGTATAATATTGATAGCTTTTTAGAGCCCAGTGACAATACAAAAGAAACCCTCTTAAGTATTACTGTTGATGATTATAAAAGCTACAACCAGATAAAAATTCGTATGCTGCTGCCGCAATCAAAAATCAATGCCGATTTAAAACCTTTAAAAGACAATTATTTTGGGTACGATGGATTGGTTTATCTGCCTACAAATCAAAACATATACGTGTTTGCTACCGCTGCCAAGTCTGATAAGTTTTATAGTGTAATCCAAAAATTTCAGATAGGGGCTAAAGGCCTTACCCGCTTTAGTGTTAAGTTGCAAGAATCTACACCCGGTGCTTTGCAAAAGCAGTTGGATGATATGTTCCAAATAAAGCTGGAAAAACCAACCCTTACACCATTAATTTCTGTTGATACAACGTATACTGGTTATCATGGAGAAAGAAAGCCGAGCTATATTAAAAAGACAGTACGTGTCCCCTGTGGCCTGATAGAAAAT